>LGEU01000108.1 GCA_001507955.1 Methanobacteriaceae archaeon 41_258
GGGGATCTTCTAAGATTATCCAAAAGGAAAAGCTCAAGTCATAAAGGAGAAAATGGGAGAATACTGATAATAGGAGGAAGCGCTAAATATTCAGGAGCCCCTGCACTTGCAGGTTTAGCCGCCCTCAAATCCGGCGCAGATCTTGTGGCAATAGCATGTCCCGAACCCGCAACAGTCCCAATCAAGTCCTATTCACCAGACCTCATAGTTAAAGGATTCCCAGGAGACCACATCAACATCAAAATGCTGAAAGGGATGCTCAAAATGGCTGGAAGAGTTGATTGCGTCCTAATCGGCTGCGGGAGCGGTCTAAAACCTGAAACAGAGGACGCGTTCAACATACTTGTCCAAGAGATTATGAATATGGAAAAACCCATTGTCATAGATGCTGACGGATTAAAACTAATAAAAAAGGACACAATCAAAGATTACCCCAATATTATTTTAACACCACACGAGGGAGAATTCAGAGAATTTTTTTCACTGAAGTCTCCAATCGTCATCAAAGATTTTAAAGAAAAGGTCACAGCCTACCATTCAATATCAAATAACATAAGGGGCCTTGTATTATTAAAAGGACCAGTTGACATGATATTCCAAGGCGAAAAAGTGCGATTAAACACTACAGGAACACCTGGGATGACTGTGGGAGGTACCGGCGATTGTCTTGCAGGCATCACAGCATCATTATGGGCCCAAGGATTATCACCAATGGATGCAGCTGCACTTGCAGCTTTCATAAATGGTAGAGCAGGGGAGCTGGCCGAAGAAGAGTATGGTTATGGTTTCACGGCCTCTGAAATGATCGATTTCATCCCAAAGGCCATGTCTACCCCCTCCACAACTTCTGGTAAAAACTAGCCTGTAACCCATAATTTTTAACCATACCCTTCATTTCCCGCTGATCAAAGCTTTTATCCTCAAATGAGACAATCTTTTCACTATACAAGCTGTAAGGCGATTCCCTTCCAATGATTCTCATATTACCCTTATGTAACTTCACATTAACTGTTCCAGTGACGCGACGTTGCATATGGTCAATAGCCTTGTCAAGATCTTCCCTGAGGGGTTCATGCCATAAACCATTATATATAAGCTCGGAATAAACGCCACTTATCATGTCAGCAAATTTAAGCTCATTCCTAGTTAATGTTAGTTGTTCGAGGGCCTTGTGGGCTTCTATTAAGAGCAAGGCGGCTGGCGTCTCATAAACTTCACGACTTTTCATCCCAATAATACGATCCTCTATTATATCCACCCGGCCAATCCCATGTCTTCCTGCGATAACATTAGCCTCTTTTATAAGTTCGACAGGTTTTATTTTCTCCCCGTTAATCTCATAGGGGATCCCGTCTTTGAATCTTATCTGGATCGTCTCAGGATCATTTGGGGCTTCATTTGGCGGTCTTGTCCAACTAAAAGCGTCCTCTGGGGGTTCTCTCATAGGATCTTCTAGGATGTCACCTTCGATGGCCCTCCCCCATAAGTTCTCATCTATACTATACTGCTTCTTTGGGGGTAATGGTATTCCGCATGAGCTTGCATACTCTATTTCCTCAGATCTTGTAAGGTTAAGATCCCTTATAGGCGCTATAACATCACAGTCACTCATTGACCTTATAATAGTCTCGAATCTGAACTGGTCATTCCCTTTACCAGTGCAACCATGGGCTATTGCGGATGCTCCTTCTTTCTTGGCAACTTCAACTATCTTCGCTGCTATGAGGGGCCTTGCAAGGGCCGTGCTTAACGGGTAGCCTTCATATGATGCGTTGGCCTTTATGGCCCTAAAGATGTAATCCTCGGCGAATTCTTGCCTGGCATCTATCGTGTAATGTTTATAGTTGCCGAGTTCTTTGGAAACTTGGGCTGGTCTTCTGATTTCTTCACGTGGTTGTCCCACATCCACACATGCCGTGATAACTTCCATGTTATATTTTTCTTCGAGTAACTTGATACATACTGATGTGTCAAGGCCTCCACTAAATGCAAGGACAACTTTATTCATTAGATCACCCTAGAATTATTTTATAAGGTGAGTCTGTCATTAGTATGCTATTAATTTATTGGGCCTAACAAATTTATATTGAGGGTGGATGATGTTAGACCCCCTAGACGTTAAAATTATCTATAGGGGCTCGGGCGGCCATTTAGAAAAAAATGTTGTCATAGGCAATTATCTCAAGCTTAATCCATCCTTTAGAAGATTATTTGAGTATTCTAGGATGGGAACCCCCCTCGTGGCCTTGGGGGAGGGGAAGCCCAGTGTCATGATAACTGCGGGTGTTCATGGTAATGAGATTCCACCGCAGCTTGCAAGTCTTGAACTTATTAAATCTCTTGCTCCCTTAGATATTAAAGGAACAGTTTATATCATACCATTTGTAGCGCCATGGTCAACTATGAACAATACGCGCTGGTTTAAGGGTGTTGATCTTAACCGTTCTTCGCATGCTCCAGGTTCTGTGACAAATACAATATTCAAGGTTGCGGTTGATTTAAATGTGGATGCTCTTGGGGATTTCCATTCAACCGCTCCAAGGAGTAACCCTGGGAGAGAGAGCATTTTTTGTTCCAAGAAACCTTGTAAGAGAAGTTATCTGATAGCAAATTATATAAGTAGATTAGGCTCATCAGATGTTATAGTTTATGAGAATGCGGCTTCACATTATAAAGGGGCTCTTGAAGATGAATGTAATCTTGGTGGTGTGGGCGCGGTTACTTGTGAGGTCGTGTCAAAGAATGGTCTATTGGCCCCTGGAAGCCTTGAAAGGTCGCTTCTTCAAATGAGAGCTTTCCTCAAATATTTTAATGTGATCTAGTGGTTGTTATGTCCTCTTATAAAAGGCATGTAATATTTGCTCTAGTTTTCAGTTTACCATTTTTTTTCCAGAACATATTTGCCCTTGCACTTAGCGTTTTAGGTTCTTCAATTCCAGATTTTGATCATCCAATCAAGGGCAGAAGGGTTTCGCTCATATTCCTCATTGGATTTTTAACGTTGATAATTTTTTATTTGCTTGGCCTGCCATATATCATTGGGGTTCTTTTGATGGTTTTGGCGATGATATTCTATTTTTCAAGGCATAGAGGTTTTAGCCATTCAATACTTGGCATTTTCATCCTGTCAATTCTTTTAACAATCCTCGTTATAAGTTCTTATTTCTTTTTCAGGGCTTTTGGCGCTGATGAAAGGGAATCTCTCGCCCTAATATTGGTCTTTTCAGGGTTAATGTTCATTAATAGGAAAATTTTAATCCCATTCACGTTTTTAGGCGTTCTGGGCGTGTTGTTTACACCATTTCTTGGTTTGAACCTTTATAATACCATGGGTCCATTTTTGATGGGTTTTATAAGTCATGTGATTTTGGATTTATACACGCCCACTGGGGTTAAATTTCTGAGACCATTCTCAACCAGAACATTCAAAAAGGGCCTTGGAGGTTTCATGATAATAATATGGATCATAGGTGCTTCATATAGCATCCTACACATTCTTTCCTAACCAGGAAATAACAAAATGATATATTTTTTCTAATTGACTATAATAGTACCTAACACTGGCTCTGATGTGAGATTGCTTTCCATAATAAATGATAAGGGTGAATGTGGACTCTGAGGCCATGGTCACCATCCCAACATTGGATGGTGTCATCTGTGAAGGCGCCTTACCCTATACATCATCAATTAAAAAGTCACGATATGGGATAATTAAGAGCGTTATTGTAAAATCAGGGATTAAATCAAAGATTCTGGAATCAGATATTGTTGTGCTTAGCTGCGGGAATGGCATACCCCCAGATATTAAAAGGCTTTGGGTTTGCCAGCTGAGGACAACTTATGGGTTGACATCGTCCTCAAGCTTGGGGCTTCTTAGATGGGCTGAACAGCTTAATGAACTTCCTATGCTCTGGTATACCTAATGAAGGTTATATTCTCTTCCCCTTACTTTGATATTCTGTCCCTATTGGTTCCATAAACCATGGGAAAACATCCTTATAAAATGATGGTAAAGTTTGCAGATACAGAGGATGGAACAGCCTTTGCAAATTGTTGAAAAAATTAGGGAGAGGGTCATCTGTGTTTGGATGAAGCATTTGAGGATACTATGAAGATCATGGAATCCGCTGTGGGGGTTTCAGGCCCATATATTAATGGAATGTACAATGGGGGACATTTTGGAGGTTACTTTTCCACTTTAAGGCTAATGAAACCTTCATGGTTGCTTAAGGATTTTGTGGGTTGTTGATTTTTCATTAGCGTCTTGTTTAAATGGAATGTCTACGATATTCTCTGTGGCGGCCCTTGCATTTAGAGTATCAAAAGGGAAAAGATAGTCTGTTGATACAATCACCTTGATTGGTGGATTTACACTTTCTTTGATGATTTTTATTATAATTTTCCATGGGATACTGGGGAATATTTTCATGTTATCCATGATTTTTTAAACATCCTATAAGGATTGTGGAAAAAGTCTATAAATTTTCCAATAGATGATGGAGAGTGTGATATCAGTTATGTGGGTGATACGATGCATAGAATTTTTCAGATTATATATAGTGGAGTTCATAGGATGTTGGGGGGAAAATTCA
>LGEU01000109.1 GCA_001507955.1 Methanobacteriaceae archaeon 41_258
TCCAAGAGCGCGGCAACAGGGGCCCCTGAAAGCCCTGGTAAAATGCGCGAACTTAGAAAGACGATAGCAAGAGTTCTCACAATCATGAAAGAAAAATAGAAGGAGACATAAATGAAAATCTGTGAGGTATGCGGTCTTCCAAAGGAATTATGCGTCTGTGAAGAGATAGCGAGGGAAATACAAAGAGTAAAGGTGTACACAGTAAGGAGACGGTTCGGGAAAATCATGACAATAATTGAGGGCATCAACGAACAAGAAATAGACATAAAAGAGCTCACAAAGACGCTGAAAGCCAAATGCGCATGTGGGGGGACAGCCAAAAAGGGTAGAATAGAATTACAAGGAGACCATAAAAAGAAGGTCAAAAAGGTCCTAGTCGAATTAGGCTTCTCCCCAGATACCATCGAGATAAGATGATAACACCAAGGAACATATTCAGACACGAACTCATAGGCTTGAAGGTCAAAGTAGCAGAAAGTTCACACAAAGGCTTCAAAGGCCTCAAGGGCAAAGTCATTGACGAAACAAAAAACACACTCAAAATAGAATTAGAGGATGAGAAAGAAATCATAGTACCCAAAAACGTGGCAATATTCCACTTCAAATTACCAGACGGTCAGATAGTTGAAATAGACGGGCGAATAATATTAGGCCGTCCAGAAGAGAGGATAAAAAGGAAATTTAAAAAAATTTAAGGGTGATAATAAATGATCGGCATCGACGTCCCAGAACCAAAATCCAAATGTAACGATCCTAACTGTCCATTCCATGGTAACCTAAAGGTTAGGGGCAGAATACTAGAAGGTATAGTAGCCAGTGACAAGGCAGAAAGAACGGTTACTGTAGAAAGAAGCTACTACCATTTCTTGCCAAAATATGAAAGATATGAGAAGAGAAAGTCAAAGATCAAAGCCCACAAACCTGATTGCATCGACGTTAAAGTCGGTGACACAGTAAAGATTGCAGAATGCAGACCCTTAAGCAAAACAAAAAGTTTCGTTGTAGTTGAAGTAAAGGGAGAGAAATAGTATGAAGGCCATAGCAGCAAATGTCACCAGGGCACTGCCTGTAGGCGCGACACTACACTGTGCAGACAACACAGGAGCCCGGCAACTTGAAATAATAGCGGTTAAAGGTTACAAGGGTGTTCGAAGGAGGTTGCCAGCAGCTGGTGTAGGTGACATGATAGTGGTCTCAGTTAAAAAAGGTACCGTGGACATGCGAAGAGAAGTCCTAAACGCAGTCATAATAAGACAGAAAAAAGAGTATAGGAGACCGGACGGGTTAAGGGTCCAATTTGAGGATAATGCCGCGGTTATCGTGAACCCAGACGGGAGCTTGAAGGGCTCCGAGATAAGAGGACCCGTTGCGAAAGAAGCAGCCACCAGATGGCCTAGCATAGGGAGCGCAGCCAGCATAATAGTATAATATGGTGATGATAATGGCTAGGAGAAGACCAAGATCAAAACAGCCAAGGAAACAGAGGAAATTCCTCTATAATGCGCCTTTACACATTCGTCACAAGATAATGAGCGCAAACTTGAGTAAAGAACTCCGAGAAGAATACAATAGAAGATCACTACCAGTAAGAAAAGGAGACAAGGTAGAGATAATGCGCGGAGACTTCAAAGGACACCAGGGAAAAATAGAGAGGGTGGACCTCAAAAACTATAAAGTCTATGTGGAGGGTGCCACCATACAAAAGGTAGACGGAACCACCACATACTTCCCAATACACCCCTCCAACCTGCAGATAATAGAATTGAACTTAGAAGATGAGAAAAGACTCAAAGTATTGGAACGGAAGGGATAAAAAATGGCTAAAATGGGATCAAGAAAACATCTTAAACGTTTCAAATCACCTAGACACTGGCCAATACCACCAAAGGAGAGTAAATGGACTGTTAAACCCTCACCAGGACCCCATTCCATAGAAAACTCCCTACCACTCCTTGTAATAGTAAGGGACATCCTTAAGGTGGCTGACACTTCCAAGGAGGCTAAAAAGATAATAAACAATGGGAAAATCTTCATAGATGGGCGTCCAAGGAAAGATTACAAGTTCCCAGTCGGTTTCATGGATGTTGTAGAAATACCCCTAACAGGCGAAACCTACAGGGTAGGTCTCAGCGAAAAAGGCACCCTAACATTATACCCAATAAAAGAAGAGGATAAAAACTTCAAATTATGTAAGATCATCAAAAAGACAACACTCAAAGGTGGAAGGACACAACTAAACCTTCACGATGGACGCAACCATATAGTTGATGAAAACTTCAAAGTAGGAGATGTTATAAAACTCAAAATCCCACAACAGGAAATAGTAGATTCAATAAGCTTCAAAGAAGGTAACATTGGACTAATTACAGGTGGTAAGCACACAGGTGAGATTGGGACTATCAAAAGGATAACAGTTACAAGATCATCAATGCCCAACACAGTAATCATAGAAACCAAAGATAATAAAAGTTTCATGACATTAAAAGACTACGTATTCGTCATCGGAGAAAAAGAACCGCTCATACAACTAGGAGGATAAAATATGAACCCCATGGAACAAGTGAGAATAGCAAAGGCGACCCTGAACATAGGCGTTGGAGAAGGAGGGGAAAGACTAGCAAGAGCAGAGAAACTACTAGAAACCATGACAGGACAAAAACCGGTTAAAACCATATCAAAGGTGACAAACCCAGAATTCGGAATAAGAAAAAAACAACCAATAGGCTGCAAGGTAACACTAAGAGGAGAAAAAGCCGAAGAAATAATCAAGAAATTTTTAGATGGTATCGGCAACAAAATCAAAGCAAGCCAATTCGACGACCAAGGAAACGTTTCAATGGGCATAGAAGAACACATAGACATGCCAGGGATGAAATACGACCCAGACATTGGAATATTCGGGATGGACTTGTCAATAACATTCGAAAAACCAGGGTACAGGATAAGTAGGCGCAGAATACAGAAGAGGAAGGTTCCAAGGAAACATAGAGTCACGCGAGAAGAAGCCATCAAATTCATGAAAGAAAAGTTCAATGTCAAAATAACATAGGGTGATAATCCATGCCAAGAAAATACGGGAAAGCCTCAAGGAAATGTTCAAGATGTGGCGATCATTCAGCCATTGTAAGAAGATACGGGTTAATGTTATGCAGACAATGCTTCAGAGAACTCGCACCAAAAATAGGCTTCAAAAAATACAACTAAAAGAGGGAAGAAAATGACACTAATGGATCCACTCGCCAATGCACTGACAAACATCAAAAACAACGAACTTAGAGGAAACACCAAATGCATAATATCACCAGCCTCCAAACTTATCGGACAAGTACTAAGGACAATGCAAAAGGAAGGATACATAGGCGAATTCGAATACGTTGACGACGGCAGAGCCGGGAAATTCATAGTGGAATTAGAGGGGAACATAAACCACTGCGGGGTTATAAAGCCAAGGCACGCCGTCAAAAAAGACGAATTCGAAAAATTCGAGAAAAGATATCTGCCAGCCAGAGACTTCGGAATACTCATAGTCACAACCCCAGAAGGTATAATGACTCACAAAGAAGCCAAAGAAAAAGGGATAGGCGGCAGACTACTAGCATACATCTACTAGAGGGTGATAATAATGGCCATAGCAGCAATAATCCGTGAAGAAATCCCCATCCCAGACAATGTAGAGGTCACAATAGACCATGAAATAACAGTAAAGGGGCCTAAGGGGAAAGTATCCCGCAGATTCGACCAACACAACATAAAAATAGGTAAAGAAGATGATAAGATCATCCTAGAAGTTAAATTTCCACGTAAAAGGGACAAGGCCATGCTCGAGACCATAAAAGCCCACATAAACAACATGATAACAGGAGTAACCAAAGGATTCACTTATAAAATGAAGATTGTCTATGCACACTTCCCCATGACAGTTAAAGTCCAAGGAGACAAAGTCATAATCGAAAACTTCCTAGGTGAAAGGCACCCACGCAAGGCAAAAATCCTCGGAGACACAAAAGTACAAGTAAAAGGCGATGAAGTCCACATAACCGGAATAGACAAAGAAGATGTGGGACAGACAATGGCGAACATAGAACAGGCCACAAAAATCAAAAGAAGAGACCCGAGAGTATTCCAGGATGGCATATACTTAATAAGTAAAGGGTGATCCTATGAAAAAAAGATTCAAGAGACAAGAGTATGCAAGATACAAAAAATTGGGTGAAAAATGGAGAAGACCCAAGGGCAAAACCAGTAAAATGAGAAGATACGAGAAGGGAAAACCGGCAATGCCATCCATAGGATACAGGAAGCCCAGGAAAGAAAGAGGATTACACCCCTCAGGTTACAAGGACATACTAATCAGGAACTTGGAGGAGATAGAATCCCTAGACCCGGAAAAAGAGGCTGCAAGGATAGCATCCACGGTAGGCGCCAGGAAGAAGAGGCTAATCATTGAAAGGGCTAAAGAGTTAGGCGTTAAAATCCTGAACCCATAAAAGCCCATAAAATGACCTAAGGGAGGGAAACCCAATATGAATCTCACCACTCAAAAGAGACTAGCTGCAGAAATACTCAAAGTAGGAACAAACAGGGTATGGATA
>LGEU01000110.1 GCA_001507955.1 Methanobacteriaceae archaeon 41_258
CCAGCATCCACTGCAACCTTGTAACCAGAATATGTTGGAGCGGCATTTGAAGCTATGATGGGTATACCAACCCTTGCAACTTTTATGAGCATATCAGCTGGCATGCGACCACTATAAACTATAAAAGTTTCTGTGAAATCAACCATCTCAAGGGCACCTGCCCCTATTATCTTATCTACTGCGACATGACGACTCACATCCTCTGCAAGTATGAATTTATCTCCACTTACGAGGGCGGCCACATGGGCTCCGCCGGTCATCTTCCATAACCTGGCCCCTTTCACTAGCCTATCAAATGCTTCAAAAAGTTCATCACTTGTTATGCTAAATGTAGAATTAATCTCTTTTACAGATTCTATCCTATATCTCCACCCACCTAGGCTATCAGATCCTACAACAGACTCCCTAGCCATA
Organism: Methanobacteriaceae archaeon 41_258; assembly: GCA_001507955.1. Taxonomy (GTDB): domain Archaea; phylum Methanobacteriota; class Methanobacteria; order Methanobacteriales; family DSM-23052; genus Methanothermobacter_A. Next base: position 415 of record LGEU01000110.1, read on the forward strand.
CTCTCATCCTTTAAATCTATTCCCACATTTATGGTCCCCCTATCTATGTCTAAAAGTTTTATGTCGGATACCTTCTCGATTAAACCTTCACCTAGAAGATACCCTATTGTAAACTCTCTCAAATTACTAGGAGTAACATAGAAGCGCCTTGATAAAATCCCATTTATTATAAGGTGGATCTCTGAATCTTTAATAACCCTTTCCTTGACCCTAGCAGGTTTTCCATCAACTTTAAAAGCGATGACATCCTTATATAATCTCATATAACATCCTCTCCTTTAGGATATTATATAGTAGCTAAGAGAATAAAATTTTGATAAGAGTTAATCTTCGCCACTATTGGGAGGTTATTAATGCAAAGATTGAGGAAGATATTAGAATCCTATCAGGGTAAAAGGGAAGATATCATCCCAGTGCTCCAGGATATCCAAAAAGAATATGGTTACTTACCAGAGAATGCTTTAAAGGAGCTTTCAAAGTACACAGGGGTTAGTGAAGGTCAAATTTATGGTATTGCAACATTCTATGCGCAATTTAGATTCAAACCAAAGGGTGGAAAACATGTGATAGTCTGCACAGGCACGGCATGCCATGTGAAAGGCTCTGACCAGATAATAGACACCATCCAAAGACACCTCAAAATAAAAGAAGGTGACACCACCCCAGACCATGAATACTCCCTAGAAGCTGTAGGGTGCATCGGTTGCTGTTCACTCGCACCATGCATCATGATAAACGAAAAAGTAATATCAAAGATAAAGCCGAGACAAATAAAACGACTACTACCACAAAAGTCATAGAGTGTCAATATGAACTTTGAAGAACTCGTCCAAGAAGCAAAAAAAGAATACTACTCCATTTTCCAGGGAGAACTTCCAGCCATTCTCATAGGCTCGGCCACATGTGGCATATCAGCCGGGGCAAACGAAATCACAAAAGTAATAGAAGATGAGATAACCAGAGAAAATATTGAAGCGAGAATAATACCCGTTGGGTGCATAGGATCATGCTATGCAGAACCCATCATAGGAATATTCAAAGGCAAAAAAGAAGGAGTATTATATGGTCCAGTAAACAAAAACTTAGCCAAGAAAATCATCAAGGAGAATATCATGGAAGACAAAACAGTCAAAGAGAATATCCTAGGTACAATACATGTAAACGAGGCTGGAACAGGGGGTAGTTTTTTCGAATCTGATTTTATGAGGCTGCAATCCCGCCAGATACTCAGAAGATGCGGTCTCATAAACCCTGAGGATATAAATCATTATCTTGCAACAGGAGGCTACACAGGCCTTTTAAAGGCTCTTGAAATGGGAGCTGATGAAATCATAAACACCATTAAAAAATCAGGTTTACGAGGAAGAGGCGGGGCAGGATTCCCAACATGGCTAAAATGGAACTTATGCAGACAATCAAATTCCCAAGAAAAATATATTATATGTAATGCGGATGAGGGAGACCCAGGCGCCTTCATGAATCGTTCACTACTTGAAGGCGACCCACACTCTGTACTCGAAGGAATATTAATAGGAGCCCATACAATCAAAGCAAAAAAAGCATACATTTACTGCAGAGCCGAATACCCCGCAGCACTGAAAAAACTAAAGAAAGCCATGAAAGACCTGGAAAAAATAGGCCTCCTAAACACCGAAATCGTGATAAAAAAAGGTGCGGGCGCCTTTGTATGTGGTGAGGAGACTGCGCTCATGGCATCAATTGAGGGCCGAAGGGGCATGCCAAGGACGAGACCGCCATTCCCAACAACAAAGGGCCTGTGGGGCAAACCCACTGTAATAAATAATGTGGAAACATTCGCAGCTATCTCATTAATATTCCAAGAAGGAGTCGAACAGTTCAGTTCAATGGGTACAGAATCAAGTAAAGGCACCAAAACATTTTCACTTGTTGGAGATATTAAAAGAACTGGCCTCATAGAGGTGCCCCTTGGCACAACCCTCAAAGAAGTCATATTTGATATAGGTGGTGGTATAAAAAATGGGGAGAATTTAAAGGCTGTTCAAATAGGGGGGCCATCAGGAGGTTGTCTTCCAGCTTCGATGATTGACACCGAAATTGATTATGATTCACTCACTTCAGCAGGGGCCATCATGGGATCCGGCGGCCTTGTAGTGTTATCAGATAATTCTTGCATGGTTGAAATCGCACGTTACTTTCTTGAATTTACACAAAGGGAATCCTGTGGCAAATGTGTACCTTGTCGCCTGGGAACCCAACAAATGCTCTTAATCCTTAATGATATAGTCCAAGGAAATGGGAATCCAGAGGATATTGAAACACTCCACGAGGTTGCAGAGACTGTTAAAGCAGCTTCACTTTGCGGACTAGGCCAGACCGCGCCGAATCCCGTGCTTACCACCCTTAAATATTTCATGGAAGAATATGTTGAACATATCATGGATAAGAGGTGCCCGGCGGCATATTGTAGGGAGCTGATGCATTACTTCATCGATAAGGAACGGTGCACAGGGTGCATGGCCTGTTTAAAAGCTTGCCCAAATAATGCTATTGTAGGAGTGGAAAATGAACCACACTTTATAGACCAAGTAAAGTGTTTGAAATGCGGTTCTTGTATGGATGTTTGTAGGGAAGGTGCAATACTGAAGGTACCAGGTCCTGGATAAGACTTATATATTATCTTGTTATTAATTTTTATTATAATACTTTTCACATGCTCTCTCACCAATTTTATTAGTTGGAGAACAATTATTATATTATTGAGGGACAGCAATGAAAAAGGAAATATTAGACGAATATGAAAAGATAAAAGATAAAATTTCAAAGGAAGAATTCCTAAAACAGCTGGAAGAAAGAAAGAGAGAATACGATGTAGGTTTCATGGATGACGTTGACATAGCCCATATGATAGTGGGGGAATACCTGAACCAAGAAAACGAACCATTATCAGAAAGAGAGTATAAAATCGCTGAGATAGCGGAAATGGAAGGAGCTGATAGGAATCTTAAAATTATAGGTAGAGTCTTCAGAATATCCAATATAAGAAGCTTCATTAACCGCGCCGGGAAAGAAGGGAAAGTAGCGAATGTCTTATTAGCAGATGAAACCAGGAAAATAAGAGCAGTATTCTGGACACCAAATATAAAGTTATTAAAAAAATTCAAAGAAGGAGACATAATCCAAATAGAAGGTTTCCAAGTGAGAGGAGGCTTCGCAGGTAGAAAAGAAATACACCTACAACCCCGCGCCACAATAAGGGTATTAGACCCGGCAGATCACCCAAACATCCCAGAATACAAGGAGGAAATAACACCTATAGCCGATATCAGAGAAGAGAACAAAGAAGTCAATATAATAGCGAGGATAACACGCATATCGAGGGTAAGAACCTTCGAAAGGAATGGTAAAGAAGGCAAAGTCGCATCCATGGAACTAAAAGACGAAACAGGGAAAATAACCTATACCCTTTGGAATAGGGACACAGAACTTATCAAAAAACTTCCATTGAAAGAAGGAGACGCTATAAAAGTACTAGGCGCCCAGACAAGAAAAAGAGAAGGAGAAGTTTACCTGACACATCATGGACTTACAAGGATTATAAAAGGCGACTTCAAAGTTCCGGAGGTGGAAGAGAAAATATTAAAGATAGGAAACCTCCACGAGAAGAGGGATGTGAATGTAATCGGCCTAGTTACAAAAATTCATGATAAAATAAACTTCGAAAGAGCTGACGGGACAACAGGCTCCCTAAGATCACTTGAGATAATGGATGATACAGGAGCCGCTAGGGTAACACTATGGCATGAAGACGCCGACCTAGACATAAAAAAAGGTGATATAATAAAAATAGAAGGTGGGAATGTTGAATTTGACAATTACACATCATCCCATCGTATAAACACAAACTGGAACACTAGGATAATCATAAACCCTGAAGAGGACACAGGACTCATAAAAGTCCTGAAAGAGTACAGGGAACATTTAAAACCCGTGAAGATATCCTCAATACTAGAAATGGAGGAAGAAGGGGAAGAAGTTGATGTGGTCGGCCGCATATTATCCTTGGGAGATCCCAGGGAGTTCCAGAGGGAGGATAGTGTGGGTATAGTTCGGAGTATGGAGTTGGCAGATGACACAGGCGTCATAAGAGTCACACTATG
>LGEU01000111.1 GCA_001507955.1 Methanobacteriaceae archaeon 41_258
GAAGAATGTTTTTCTTTGGCAAAGCCGGGGTGGCTCAGCTGGTTAGAGCGCACGGCTCATAGGGGTGATAAGAGAATATTGCTCTAACCTGGGATACCGTGAGGTCGCGGGTTCGAATCCCGCCCCCGGCATAATCTAATGACTCTCCTTTTTCTCAAATTTGTGGATCCGTGTTAAGTAAATTTTTTTATAGTAAAGTAATCTAAAAGGATAATCATTATGATTTCTAGAAAGATTTCCCCCACTTCTTGGGGGAAGGTCATTAGGGTGGCATAGATGCCGAGAAGATATGAGGGCTTAGCTTATTGGGAGACCATAACTAGACAGATGAATTTTCTGAAAAAGGATGAACAATTAAAATTAAAAAATGCCAGGGTTGCAGTAATCGGATGTGGGGGTATTGGTGGCGCCGCCATTGAAATGCTAGCTAGAATGGGTGTTGGCTCCCTATCTATTGTGGATAAAGACGCTTTCAGCATATCTAATATCAACAGGCAAGTGATGAGCGATTTCCATAGTATTGGAAAATCAAAGGTGGCTGTTACCAGGGAAAGGATCTGGAAGATAAATCCTTTCATAGAGATCGAGGCTTTTAATTGTGAAGTTGATGAAGATAATGTTGATACAATCATAGAAGGTAGTGATGTTGTGATTGATGCCATGGACAACATCATGTCCAGGGTTATAGTTAGTAGGGAGTGTAGAAGATCGAAGATACCATTTATACATGGGGCTGTGCATGCTTCAATGGGCCAGGTAACAGTATTTGGGGATGGGACACCATCTTATGAAGAAGTTTTTAAATTACCTTCAAGGGGCCTTGGATTAACAGATGAAGTTAAAGAGAAAGTTCAGCGTTTAGAAAGTGAAATTCCTCCAGTTATAGGGCCGGCGCCGAATATTGTTGGTTGTATAGAATCATTTGAAGCTTTAAAAGTTTTAACAGGTAAAGGTAGTGTTATATGGGCTCCTAAACTTTTGACCTTCGATCTTTTAAAGGATGATCCCTTTAAGATTGTGGAATTATAACAAACTATATATACCACTAGGAGGAAATATATTTCCGGTCAATGGAGGTATTCTATGGATGATAAAATCGAAAAAATCATGGAAAAAGTAAACGAATGCGACATAAAATTTGTCAGACTACAATTCGTAGACATACACGGAGCCGCAAAAAACATGGCCATACCCCTCATGAGAGCAGACCAAATAGAAGATATGATAAAAGAGGGCATATTATTCGACGGATCCTCAATCGAAGGCTTCGTGGATATAAACGAAAGCGACCTCGTGCTAAAACCCGAACCAGAAACATTCTCAACACTACCATGGAGACCAGAAGAAAAAGGCGTTTGCAGATTCATATGCGACGTATACTGGCCAGATGGAAAACCATTCGAAGGCGATCCGAGATACGTCCTAAAAAGAACCCTATCAAAATACGAGGACTCTGGATATGAATATAACGTGGGTCCAGAACCAGAATTTTTCATCCTCGATTATGATGATGAAGGAAACATAACGCCCCTTGACACAGGCACATACTTCGACGTTGAACCAATAGACCAGGGAACCGACTTCAGAAGAAAACTAGTAATGGATCTTGAAGCTTTAGGCTTTGACATTGAAGTAAGCCACCATGAGGTGGCCCCAGGACAACATGAAATCGACTTCAAATTTGATAATGCGTTAAAGACGGCAGATGCTGTTATAACATTTAAACAGGCCATAAAAGCAATAGTAGATAAGATGGGCTATCTTGTAACTTTCATGCCAAAACCATTCTTCGGAGAAAATGGAAGCGGCATGCACTGCCACCAATCACTTTTCAAAGATGGTGAAAACATATTCTACGACCCCGACACTCCCACACAGTTATCAGAGACTGCAATGTATTTTATAGGAGGGCTCCTAGAACATTCAAGGGCATTATCTGCAATATGCGCACCAACAGTCAACTCATATAAAAGATTAGTCCCAGGGTATGAAGCCCCCGTCTACATTGCCTATGGTTTCAAAAATCGGTCAACACTTATAAGAATACCCGCATCCCGTGGAAAAAGCACTAGAGTCGAATTCAGAGCACCGGACCCATCTTGCAACCCCTACCTTGCATTCGCCGCGATGTTAGAAGCAGGGATGGACGGTGTGAAGAATAAGATAGACCCTGGTGAACCCGTCGAATTCGATGTATTCAAACTAAGCATGAAAGAACTCGAAGAGATGGGTATAGAAACGTTACCATCAAGTCTATGGGAAGCATACCATGCACTTGAAGAAGATGAAGTCGTAAAATCAGCCCTTGGAGACCACATCTATGAAAAATTCATGGAAATAAAACATAAAGAATGGGACGAATACAGAATTCAAGTGTTCAAATATGAAATAGAAAAATACCTCAACATTTAATCCCCCTTAAGCATCTTTTTTATAATCTTATCATACCCTCTTTCTTGAATGAAAGAGTGGAAAAAACAAATACTAAAAGGGAAAAGATCAATGAAGGTAACATATCCCAGATAACACCTCCAGGGGATTGGCTGGTTGAAAGTTTCACCAAAATCACACTTGGTATAAAATCTATAAAGCGTCCTAGGAAGCCCACATCCATAAAAAGCGGCACAAAGAGTATAAATGTTGCGATGAAAAGTATGATGGTTATCGCTGAATTAGCCTCCTTTGTACTGTCAACAATACTTGAAATGAACACACCAACACCGGCAAAGCCAAGGGCCATGAAAAAAAGCAATAAAGCAATCAATGGCAGATTATAGAAGGGTACATGGAGCAAGTACGAGATCATGATCCAGGCCAAGCTCTGTAGAATAGAGAATAAAACTATGGGGATTATTTTACCAAATATTATCATATATGGTGATAATGGTGTCATGAGAAGCACTTCAAAAGTCTTCCTCTCCTTCTCACCAACAATACTATCAGTAACAATATTACTCGCAAGGAAAAAAGGTAAAAATAGTATAAAAGGTACCATGAAACCATACATTATCCCAACAAAATACGGACTTTCAATGGCAACCTTCACTTGCTTCTCCTTGTTCATCTCAATTATATTAAGTTTGATAGGCTCCTTAACCCTATCTATCTCCTCACCCGGAAGATCACCAAGGTTCTTTTCTATATTATAAGATTCAGAAGCCCTCCTTATCTTTTCAGATAATATAGTGTAGAATATGCTACCAGCATCTATGTTAACTTCAACATCACCATCCTCTCCAAGGTATACTGTGGCTGAAGTTTCCGAGCCAAGAGCCCTATTCGCACTTTGAAGATCGTTATAATATATAAGTTCTAAATTTTCTTCTTTCAATTTTTTTTCAAGGATTGTCCCCTTTATATCCTGGGGCACCCCAACCTTTAGGAATTGACTCCCACCCCACTTATCTATTAATCCAGGGTCTAATGCAAGTGAACTTACACTTGCAAGGGCGAAACTTCCAAGGAGTATAATAACTTGCACAATCACGAGAAGTACATACACCCTATTTGTGAGAATATCATATGCTTCTTTTCTCGATAATGCCATTAATTTCATAGAAGATCCCTTAATAACCTTAAAACCCCTGGACGGGGGCCGAATATTATATCATCCCTTTCAAAAAGCCACACTGCTAAACCATAAAAGATTAAACTACTGAAAACTAAGCCCGAAATTGTTGATACTATATCAGATATTGTTATATTTTCTGAACCGAGAAGCTTTATTATGAGGATCAACGGGCCCATACCACTCTTCTGGGAAATATATGCAAGCGCTGGGACTATAAGAAAACCTATAATTATTATATATGCCAATGTTATGCTTATACCAGCCTCCTTGTAATTTTTTGAATAAACAGCAACTAAGCTTGTAAGTCCCACAACTGGGAATGCTGTTAAGACTAGAACCAAATATACCAAATGAGCGTTATGGACTTTGAACCCACCCCATATTATTATCATCCATATAAGTAATTGGATAGCCATTATTATGATAACTGCAAAAGATTTTCCTAGGATGATGTGACTTCTTGAGAGTGGCATTGCAATAAGTGATTCCCCTGTTTTTCTTTCCTTTTCCCCAACAATACTATCAATGATAAGATTTCCGAACATGAACAATGGTAAGATAAGGAGTATCGCGACCATAACCCTGTTCACGAGCCTTAATGGTAATGATTCCCCCACGGCTTCTTCTTTAACATGGGGCTGTTCCTTCCCCATGGATGCTATGATCTGATCGGTTATTTCCCTTGAGGATCTTTCCACTGCACTTTCCACCTCCTCTTTTATAACACTCCTCATTGGAGTTGAATAATCTAAGAATAAGCTTGCATTCAATGGTAATGTATTGTATTCATCCACAAGAAGCAGAGAATTCTCCATTGGGGACTTGAGGCTTGTGGAGCGTATCATAAC
>LGEU01000112.1 GCA_001507955.1 Methanobacteriaceae archaeon 41_258
TTGGACTTTATCTTATGACATTTGGGTTTGGAATCCCACCCAACTTTGGCTTGTTCCTTTTAGGATTATGTCTTTTCGTCGTAGGAATGCTCATGGTAGTATTATTCGCAGGGAGCATAGACCTACGATCATTAAAATTTGAAACATCAATGATCCCTGAAAGAAGACCAACAAAAAAAAGGAAACCAGCTAAAACCGTGAGAACCCCCCGCCTAAGCATCATGGAAAAACTAAAAACTGAAATAAAACCCAAAAAAAGGGCAGAAAAGGTTTCTGGTGAAGAACCTTCCAAGAAAAGGCCAAAGCCTGTTAAGAGACCCCGCCCAAGTAGCATGGAAAAACCAAAGACTGAGGAAGTGGTGGAGGCTTCCACCAAACTTGAAAGGGAGAAGAAACCCATTAGGGAACCTTCTAAGGCTCCGAAGCCTAGGAAGGGGAAGGATGCGGATTTTGTTAAAGAACGCTTGCACTCCCTTAAAAGAGAGTATGTGAAGGATTTTGAAGGCCTTGATGATGTTATAGAAGAGCGTTTAACCCCACTTAGGGGGGTTTTTGACAAAATAAAATCAGAAACCAAATCTAGCATAATATGGTCATTTGAAGCTTCAGATGTCCAAGAAACCATGCAAGATATACTAACAGAAGCCAATGAAAGTATAATGATAATGTATCCTTGGATCCGCAATCTAGACACTTCGATATTAAAAAAATTCATAGATACAAAGAGTAAGGTGATAATCCAAGAAGCCAGCCTAGATGATGATGCTTCAGTGGAGCTTATAAAGCTTTTAATGGACAACAACGTAGATATAAGGACGATGCCACATGTACACACCGTCGCAGCCGTTGCAGATAATAAAAAGGGTCTTATAATCTCCACGGATCCTATATATGACAGCTTCGAAGTAGGCGTAGTATACAATGATAAAAAATCTATCAAAGAAATACAAAAATTATTCGAAAAAGCTTGGAGTCTCTCCAATAAGATATCAATAGGAGGATAAGCCCCATGAAGCTTAGATGGTTCGGACATTCCGCATTTGAAATAATATCAGAAGAGGAAACCAGGATACTCATAGACCCATTCATAAGTAACAACCCAACCTGTAAGATACCAGTGGAAGAGTTAAAGGCTGATTTAATCTTTGTAACGCATGGACATGCAGATCACATGGGTGATGCCATGGAAATAGCCGATCGAAACAAGGCGTTACTTGTAGGCACCCATGAACTTTCTGTATTTTTCTCGAAACAGGGACTTGAAAGTGAGGGGATGAACATAGGAGGGTCTTTAAAGTTTGACGATATCAAGGTAACCATGGTGGATGCCAGACACTCCCCTGACATAGACTTCACAGATGAGATAATCCCGGGGGGCAGTGCCTGCGGTTTCATATTCCAATTAGAAGATGGTCGGAGAATATACCATGCAGGCGACACCGGCCTATTCACAGACATGAAAACAGTTATCGGGGAGATCTACAAGCCAAATATCGCACTCTTACCAATAGGTGACCGTTACACCATGGGACCAGAGGATGCTATAACAGCAGCTAAATGGATATCACCCCAGAAGGTTATACCAATGCATTATAACACGTTCCCGGTCATAGAACAAGACCCTACCATATTCAAGGAAACCTTAGAAAAAGAAACATCTATAGAGGTTATAATTTTAGGGCCAGGTGAAACATATAAAGAATAAAGAGTTGAGTATGATGAATAACTTTTTCAAAACTTTATTAGATAGGTTGCTTCGAAGGAGGAGGAAAGTTAAAATAGGCTTATATGGGCATCCGAATTCGGGTAAAACCACACTAGCAAATACAATATGTGAAGATTGGATTGGGAAGCCCCTAGGGGTGATATCAGACATACCCCATGAGACAAGGACTGTTTATAAACAGGAGGAGGTTGTCATAGAAAAGGACGGGGCCAAGTTATACTTTGACATTATAGACACCCCTGGCGTGGCTACAAAAGTCGACTACAAGAATTTCCTAAAATATGGATTGTCAGAGAGAGAGGCCAAGGAAAGGGCTAAAGAGGCCACGAAGGGTATAATAGAGGCCATAAAGTGGTTGGATGACGTTACCGGGGTTTTGCTTGTCATGGATTCCGCCGAGGATCCGTTAACACAGGCAAATATAACAATAATAGGGAACTTGGAGGCGAGGAAAATACCATTCCTTATAATAGCCAATAAGATAGATTTGCCAGAGTCATCAGCGGATAGAATATCAGCAGTTTTCCCTCAACACACAGTTGTGCCAATATCGGCATTACATAGAGAGAACATAGAACAGTTATACATGGAAATGGTGAAAAGATTTAGGTAGAGGTTAAAAAGATGGAAGGCTTAAAGATGGATTTTTTATCGTCAAAGGCGCTTGAGGATAAAAGTAGTATTGAGAAGGTTTCAATGATCATAGAACGGGTGAAAGACGGTGACATACTCGTACTTGAGGGGAGTCTCACACCATCAGAGGAGGCGGAGCTCATTGAAACAACAATGAGGGAGATAGACATTGAAAATTTCGTAGGGATAGACATACACACCCTGGAAAAGGATGAAAAGTCATTCTTCGGCTTCTCGAAGAAGAAGACCATCGGACTTACCATAATCGGCCCGGCAAATGTTATGAAGACAGTTAAAAAAAGATCCAATTTCCTTTCCATGATTGCGAAGATTGGTGATTCTGGTGCATCAGTGCATTAACTGCGGCGCCAAGTATAAAAGTGTTGCAGAGCTTTCAGAGGGGTGCCCTAAGTGTGGTGGCAGATACTTCAAGTATACACACAAGAAGAGGCGAGAAGATAAAAGTCCGGGAGATTCCATAGAAACTATAATGATACATGAAAATGGAATCTATGAGATTAATTTGACGCCTCTGCTCAAGGACGATTCCATAATCGTATCAGATGAAGAAGGAAAATATGTCATCGACTTGAATTTCCTCCTAAAGAAGAACTTGAAAAAAAGATTCTAGATTATGCTGCACTTTCCAGGTGGAAGAGCCCTTATAATATCCTCAAGGGTGAAAATCTGATCGGGGTCTATCCTCTTAAGTATTTCCTTGGCTATGGCTTCTTTCTTAGTGTAACCAGGTTTTATTATAACATACTTTTTCGCGTGTTTTTTAAGGGCGCTTATAGGGCCGCTCATAATCCTTGGACCATCATAGTCTATTATGCCGACTGCTATTTCAAGTGGCACGCCCCTTATATAATTTCGGCGGCCTTTTATTACAAAGGCCCCTTTTGGCACATATTCTCCTGGTGGTGGCGTCTTTGTAACCTGGTTTGGATGGACCCAGTAGACGTCTAGGTGACTGTAGCCTTGTTTCCATGCATTAGAGAATGATGCGGCGAATATTGCGGCTTCTTCTATTGTCTTTTCTGGTATTTTCTCGTTTTTGTTTTTTATTATGACTGATGGGGCGCCGTGGATGTCTGAATGGAGGTAGATGTCCTTGGGTTCCATGTGCTTTTTTATAAGTATTTCATTGGTTGTGGCGTCTCTACTAGCTAATACTAGGAATTCTTGGGATGAGATGAACCATCTGAATTTTTCAAACCATTTAAGTTTCTTTTTAACCCTCTTTTTTGGCAGGATTATCTTTTCGAGTGCCGCTTCCCTCTTTTCTTTGATCTTCTCTATTTTGTCCCTGGTTTCCTGGATGGCGTCCTTCACCCCGTCTATTTTCCTCCTGGCTTTTTTGGCCTTTTCATAGTATGTTTCTGCGTTTTCTTCAAGGCTTTTTGTCGCGTCTAGGGTTATTGTCTTGTCTTCTATCCTTATTGTGATTTTGCCTTTTCTGTCGAGTGATTCTATTAATTGAGCTTCGGGTATTCCTTCTTTTTTACCCCTTTTCAGTCTTTTAAGTATTTCTTCGTATGGGTGTTCTTTCCTGGCCTTTGATATGGTCTTTAGCAAGCTTTGGATCAGTTTATAGTTTGAGTAAATTAGGTCGCCTTTTAGGTGGGATTCTTTGGCTTTTGTTTTGTAATTTTTAAGAGTCTCTTCTTGTATTCTCAATCTTTTCTCATATTTTCTTATTTTATCTTCCCATATTTCCTTTTTTTCCCTTTTAATCCTTTCCCGGGTTTTTTTTGCGAAGAATTCGTCAGCGGCTTCGTTATAAGTATTGTAATATTTTCGCTTTTGGTCCTTGTATATTTCAAGTTCTAAGGGTATAACATCCTTTTCTTGGATTATGTTGGGTGTGAAATCCAATTTTTTAAGGGGTTTGAAGATTTCATTGATGGCATCATAGATCTTACGAATATCTTCAGGTTTTAGTTTGGCAGCTGGCAGGTTTTTCCCGATACCAGCCCTTAGGAGGACTTCTTCGGCGTATAAGCCCCCAAGTCCGCTGCGTGCAAGGGTTCTTACAATATC
>LGEU01000113.1 GCA_001507955.1 Methanobacteriaceae archaeon 41_258
TTTTTTTAGTAGTGTATTTGGAAGTTTTTGAATTCTCCTTTGTATTTTTCCCATTTTAGTTCTATGTTGGTGACTTTTGCCCCGGGTGGTCCTATTTTGCAGAATTCTATTACTTTTTCCACGTTATCCTTTTCGCCTTCAAGGACGGCTTCTACTCTGCCATCTGGCAGGTTGCGCACCCAACCTTTTACATTATGGTCCATTGCAACATCTTGGGTCCTATATCTGAAAAACACGCCTTGCACCCTGCCGCTGATAAATATATGAGCTCTAACTTTCATATCCCCTTATGCCCCCACCATAACATACTTATACTCCTCAATCTGGGTAAATTATATAATAAATTATTATAATTATATTTTGTAGTAGACACATTGGGGGGTGTGTCATTGGAGATAGGATTGTATATAACTGGGAAGGTTAGAGAGGATGGAACTCTCTTAATCCCTGAGGATATCAGGGAAACTTTTAGGATGGAAGAGGGTAAGTATGTGAATTATAAGCTTGTAAGGCATGCTAGGATTCGAGATGGGAGCGTGAAGACTAGGAGCATATCAAGGACGATCTGGGAGCGTTTAACACCAGATGCTGCCCTTAAGATACCGGAGGATCAGCTTGAAATTTATGACATCAGGGAAGGCGATTTCGTAAGCATCTATCTGCAAGAATCTACAAGAGAAGGTTAATGCATGCTCTCGGGCTTATCCCCAAGTTTTTGAGGCCGGTCCCCCTCCAATGTGGTGGGTGCTATTATATGGGGTTACTCTACAAGTTGGATCGTTTAGGTTATTTTTGGCTGACTTTGTATAGTGCGCCGATTATGATGAGTATTCCGATGATTATCATTATACTTGGGCCTATTATGTATCCGATGTCTATTTTTAGCATGGCTGAGATTCCAATGATGATTAGGAGTGTTCCGAAGATCACGCCTACTATTAGTCCACCATGGGGTAGGCCGAAGCATTCATCCTTGTAGCGTTCTTCTGGCCGGCCGAAACATGTGTCTCTTCTGGGTGTTGTTTTGAGGGGTGTTCCACAACTTGAGCAGAATTCTGCATCTTCTTCATTTTTCTTACCGCATTTTGGACAGTAAACCATTTTTTAGTTCTCCATCTTATTTTTTTAGATTCTTATTGTGTGGGTGCATTTTTTTCAGATTGCAATGTTTGCATATTGTTCTTTTTGGGGATAATGTTCTGGTTATGATCCAGTTGAGTATTAATATTAGGATATAAACTTCGATAAGGAGGCTACCATTTATTTTTTCCGTGCCGAGAAGGAGCATGAACGCTCCAAGGACAAAAATAACATTCATGGACAAATCCAGAAAGTTCAAGCGCCTTTTGAATAGTCTATTTTTTATCAGGCCGAGTAAGGCTCCTGTAAATCCTAGCCAGAATATTATTGTCCCGTTTTCATATGCTAGTTTGTTGGTGAGATATAACAGTGTTCCAAAAATTGAGACTATGGCTCCTATGACCAGTCCACTACAACCTGCACAATATCTTCTACCTGCTAGTTGAAAAACATGCCCGGAAAAGTTTCCACATGTGGGGTGATGCCCTTTAAATTCAATATCCACGATGTTATCCCAGGTCTCTTTTTTTCCCGTCTTCAGACATTTTGATGGGAAAACCCCTGCAATTATCCCTAGTAGGCAAATTAACCCGAAGATTGAGAAGATTAAATATTTCTGCCATGGAAAACTTGCACTAGGCGGGGCCCAGAACACCATCACTGGTAAAAAGAACAATCCGATCAGGGATACGCTCATGAAATATAGGAAAATCAGATTTTCCGATATTCTCAAAACAGACCCCCCAGCGCCTGAAGAAGGCCTCTGCCCGCCATGTACCTGTATACTCTTCCTTTCAGCGGGTTTGGGGAGAATAGTCCTTTTAAGCGTCTTTTCACGTTCCCATAAAAGCTTCGGTAACACTTGTATAGTTCTTCTTGGACTTCTTCTCTTGAAAGATTTTCTGTGGGCATAATAGCATGTATCATATCATAGTTCGCCCAGTTTGTGTCTTCTATCCACCCATTTGCCCTGGCAATATCATAGAGTTTTGTCCCTGGAAATGGTGTTAATATCATGAAGATCGCCAAGTCAGGGTCTGTA
This sequence comes from Methanobacteriaceae archaeon 41_258, assembly GCA_001507955.1. Lineage (GTDB taxonomy): Archaea > Methanobacteriota > Methanobacteria > Methanobacteriales > DSM-23052 > Methanothermobacter_A. The sequence goes on from LGEU01000113.1 coordinate 2,123, forward strand.
TAATTGACAAATTCTCGCAGCTTTTCTATGGATTCATGAGAGTCTTGTCTTTCACCTATTATGAAGGTTGCCTGGGCGAATATGTCATTTTCTCGCAAAAGATCCATGGAAACCTTGGCATCAGAAGTCCTAATAGTCTTATGGAAATTTTTAAGTGTCCTAGTATCATGTCTTTCCAATCCGGCCATGATCCAATAATTGCCGGCTTTCCTCATCTTAGGGAGAATATCCTTGTTTTTGATAATGTCGTCGCTTCTGGCTTGGACAAACCACATTAAATCGTCCATGTCTCTTTTTATTAGTTCATCGCATAAGCTTTCAATTCTTTCACCCGAACCTAGATTGTCATCAGTAAGCCATAAAAAATTGCTCCCGTATTCACTGTAGAGGTGTTCCATTTCATCAGCTATACGTTTAGGGGATTTGGTTCTCCATTTTCCCTTCCAGTGCTTCCATTGTGAACAAAAAGTGCATTGATGATCACATCCACGTGAAGCTTCTATAAGAGCATAATTTGCGTTACCAGCCATCATCTTGAAATGATATTTTTTCATATGCTCTGCCACGAAATGATATCCTGGAAAGGGTAGTTGGTCCAGATTTTTGATCAGTGGCCTTGGGGGGGGTTGTGTATTATTTTCCCATTGTATTTGAAGGATAAGCCTTTAACCTTTGAAACTGGCCTATCCTGTTCTATTGCATGTACGAGTTCATTGAGTGTTTCTTCACCTTCTCCGCGGATGATAAAATCAATTTCAGGGCATGATTTGAGGGTTTCATGGGCCGTGGCTGTGAAATGTTGCCCGCCGACAACAGTTGTTATCTCTGGGTCGATTTTCTTCGCTGTTTCAACTGTTCTGAGGACTAGATAGGCGTTACAGGTTGCTAGGGTGCTTGGGATGACCATGTCTGGTTGGAATGATTCTATGTGTTTTTCCAGCCCTTTCCAGTCAACTTTTTCACTTTGACAATCCAAAACTTTTATGTTTTCATTTTTGGCTTTGATGTAGGCTGCTAGTTCTAATATACCTAGTGGAGGTGGGTGGTATTCGCCCATTAGAAACCATTGATCCTTTGGAGGTTCTATGAAGAGAATTTTCATGAAAAATCCCAACAACTTATTATGTGTGGAATATGCTTACTAACATTAACTTATAATATTATAATATATCATATGAGAGGTTTTCTTGTTATAGGCAATAAAGCTACTACTGGTCCATTTAGCTTGAAGAATATTCCAGGCGCTGGACGGATGGATATTTTGTGTCGTTGCATCTCCCAGGCCATTTTCTTGTCCCATTCTATAAGAGAGTCCATGGAGGTTTATCTTTTATTGCTTGGCAATCCTAACCCTCCTAGGGTTGTGAAGATTAGGAGTGATGAACTTAGGGGAATGTCACCTGATGAAAGGAGTGTCGCGGGACTTATAAGGAAAGCTTTAAAGTTCAAAGCAAGGGAAAAGTGGACCGAAACGAACTCAGGAGTCTTTATTTCAAAAAAGGATCTTATAGGATTATTAGAGGAGCTTTCTAGTTTTTATAGGATATATTATATGAGGGAAGATGGGAAAGATTTAAGAAAATTAGCAGGTAAGATGAAAAACCCACTCTTTGTATTAGGTGATCATCTTGGGGTTAAAAAAGAAGATGAAAAGGTGATACTTCAATTTGCAGAGGACATCGTCAGCATCTCCAAACTTTCTTTAATGGCCGAACAATGTATAACAATTGCAAACTATGAGCTTGACAGGGCCGCACAGTAGCTGTTGAATCCACGAATTAACACTGGGGGGATTTAAAAAGTTCTATAAGGGGTCACCCCAAGAAATCCTGGAATATTATGAGTAGATTTGACTTTTTTATTGGAAGACCCCCCAAGACTCCTTCACTTAGTGAGGGAGATAAAAAAATATTACAAGTTTTAAGCGATACAGGGGGCTGGGAGTGCCATGAAATACTTGTAGAATCCCAAATGGGGGGGATATTGGTTTGTCAAAGTAGGATCTCCCCCAGCAAATTTTGAGGATAATCCATGGGAGGGTTGACAATTGAAAGATGGAGGGATTATTCACTTCTTAAAAAAATTTTGGGGTTATAAGATCTTTTAGCTCTTATAAAATCTTCGAGGGTCCTCTCCAATATGTACCTGGCATTGTCTTGCTTGTGCCTTACATTTACCAAACCTTTAGGGTATTCGAAGAGTGATAGTTCATCATATAATTCTTTGATTGATTTACAAATTTCTTCAGCCCTTTTTAAATCGCCTTTGACTAACAT
>LGEU01000114.1 GCA_001507955.1 Methanobacteriaceae archaeon 41_258
GATATACAAGAAATGTACCATGTAAACCTTGAAAGGGATGATGCCACTGCAATGGCAACAAGTACAGAATTGAGGGTTCCGTTCCTTGACAAGGAAATTATAAACATAGCCTTTAATATACCAATAGAGTATAAGATAAAAGGTAGTGATGACAGTCTAAGGAAGCACATACTCCGTGACCTTGCATTAGACATGGGAGCGCCAGCTTTTATCGCTAAAAGGCCCAAGAAGGCCGCCCAGTACGGTTCGGGGATAGATAAGATTTTGAGACGGAATATACTGCCAGGTTTTGATCATAAATCCTTCATGGAAAATTTGAGGATGGGATTTTATAAGGGGTATCATGTATGATAGAAAAGGAAGCCGAAAAGATACTAGAAGAGTTTTCCAAGGCCCTTGAGAAGGTGCCTGAACTTGAAGAGACACACTACATAGTGGATAATCTTAATAGGACAAGAGCTGATAAGAAACGGAAACACAACCCTAAACGGATACTAAAGAACGCCCCAGTAGACGAAGAGGGTAACATAATCGTGGAAAGGGGAGAATGGACCCAATAAAGAGGTGTTAATATTGCGGATGAGCCTAGTTCTTGAACTCCAAGATGTCCCAGGACAACTGGTAGCCGCCCTTGAACCAATAGCCAGCGTAGGTGCGAATATCGTCACCATAATCCATGAAAGGGACGTGAAGACAGGGGCGCTTGTACCAGTACAGGTAACCATTGAAGGGGATAAGGAAACCTTGGACCTTGCAATAAAAAAACTAACAGAGAAGGGTATAAGGATAATAGAGAAGGATGGCATCCCACTCAAAGAAAAGGTAAACGCCATCCTAGTAGGTAAAATCTCTGAGGAAGAACTAAAGGGTATAGTAGATAACATAAACAATCTAGAGGGTGTTAAAGTCGCTGACCTCTCACTTAAAATGTCAACTACAAGTTCAACAATCAAGGTTACAATGGAAGCAGAACACAACAGCCTAGGATTATTAGAAGATAAGATCCATAAAATCGGGGTGGAACATAGGCTGCTCGTCATCACAGAAACATAATAGTGAACTTTTTGGAGGATTTTTTTCATGAGAATTTCCATCGTAGGATTTGGTGCTGTTGGCCAAGGAGTTGCAAAGGCTATAAGATCAACCCAGGAAAGACTGAGAAGAAAATACAATCTCAAAATTGATATAGTAGCCGCAGCAGACTCCAAAGGAGCCGCGATACAGGAAGATGGACTAGACCCCCAGAAACTCATAAAGGTCAAAACAGAGAAGGGGAGTGTAGCCTATTACCCAGATCATGGCCATGAGGACATGGACAGCCTCCAAGTACTTGATGAGGTTGAATATGACTGCCTCGTGGAGGTCACACCCACAAATATTATAACAGGAGAACCCGGCAAATCCCTCATAACAAAGGCCATAGAGGATGGGAAGGATGTTGTAACATCCAATAAAGGCCATTTATCATTATTCTACAAGGAACTGGTCGGTTTGGCTAAAGAACATGACGTAAATTTTAAATTCGAAGCATCTGTTGGGGGTGCCATGCCTATAATAAACTTTGCACAGGAGACACTACCATCCTCTAGGATAGAGTCTATAATAGGGATACTTAATGGTACAACCAACTTCATCCTCTCAAGGATGACGGCTGAGGGCTCATCATACGAACAAACATTAAAAGAGGCTCAGGAGCTTGGAATAGCTGAAACAGACCCCACACAGGACGTTGAAGGGTTAGATGCGGCATGTAAATCTGTAATATTAGCGAATGCCGTGCTTGGGCGAGAATGCACCCTAGATGATGTTGAAGTTACGGGGATCACAAAGATAACACCAGAGGCCATAGAACTTGCAAAAGAAGACGGATATCATATAAAGCTCATAGCAGAAATATCACATGAGATACTACGAGTAGGCCCAAGACTCGTGAAAGACACATCACCATATGCTGTTGATGGCACTCTTAACATGGCAACCCTCCGCACAGACCTAGCCGGGGAAATAACAGTCATAGGCAAAGGTGCAGGTTCACTAGAAACAGCATCAGCAATACTCACAGACATAATAAATATATGGAAATCCAAACATTGAAGAATATGAAATACGTGATACTCATAGGAGACGGGATGGCAGACTACCCCATACCAGAACTCGGAGACAAAACACCATTACAGGTAGCTGAAAAACCCAACATGGACCAGGTGGCCAAAGAAGGGGCTAACGGGCTCCTGAAAACAATACCAAATGACATGGAACCTGGATCAGATGTTGCGAACCTGGCCATAATGGGTTACAATCCAAAAAAATACTATACAGGGAGAGGACCCCTTGAAGCCGCTAGCATAGGAGTAGAACTCAAAGAAGACGACATCGCCTTCAGATGCAACTTCATAACAGTCCATGATGGCCGTATCATAGATTTCAATGCCAACCATATAAGTACAAGCGAATCCTCAGAACTGATAAAAACCCTAAACGAACATTTCAAGATAGGCAAATTTTATACAGGTATAAGTTACAGGAACTTATACATTTACCCTGACAAAAGGGCCCTAAAAGTCAAAACCAAACCACCACATGATATCATAGGAGAACCCATAGAATATCATCTACCCTCAAATGGAGAAACCGCAAAAAAACTAAAACAGATAATAACAGAGTCCCACAGAATACTTAAAGACCACCCAACCAACATAGAAAGGTCTAAAAGGGGTAAACTGCCCGCTAATATGATATGGTTATGGGGACAAGGCCAAAAGCCGCGAATGGAAACATTAAAAGAAAAATATGGCCTCAAAGGTGCCACGATAACTGGAGTGGATCTGATAAAAGGCCTCGGAGTCTACCTAGGATTGGATAATATTAACGTCCCAGGGGCCACAGGATACCTAGACACTGACTACAAAGCAAAAGGCAAATATGCGATCAAAGCCCTCCAAGATCATGACATAATCTTCATACATGTAGAGGCCCCTGACGAAGCAGGACACGCAGGTGACATAAAAGAGAAGATAAAAGCCATTGAAAATATTGACTCCAAGATACTGGGCCCACTATTAGATGAGCTGCCATCATATAATAGTTTCCGCCTAGCTTTACTAGCAGATCATCCGACACCCATAAAAGTAGGTACACACACACCAGACCCAGTACCATACGCCATTTGCGGCGAGAACGTGAAAAAGGATAATATAAGATCATATGATGAAGAATCCGCGAAAAAGGGCCGACTAGGCATATCCGTGGCATGGAAACTATTAAATAAGCTTATAGGGAGTTGATTACCCTGGCAAAGTATATAATCGTAACCGGTGGTGTTGTAAGTTCCATTGGTAAAGGCATAACAGCAGCATCCATCGGGAGAATATTAAGGTCCTACGGACTAAAGGTTGCAGCCATAAAAATAGACCCATACCTCAACTGGGATTCAGGGACACTAAACCCATACCAACATGGTGAAGTCTTCGTAACAGAAGATGGGATGGAAACAGACTTGGACCTGGGACACTATGAGCGTTTCCTTGATGTGAACCTGCCAGGAGAATCCAACATAACCACGGGGAAAGTATACCTTTCAGTGATAGAGAAGGAAAGAGCAGGCAAATACCTAGGATCATGTGTACAGATCATACCCCATATAACAGACGAGATAAAGTCCATGATCAGAAAAATAGCCTCAAAAAGTGGTGCAGAAGTAGTCATAGTAGAAGTAGGTGGGACGGTAGGTGACATAGAAGGCCAACCGTTCCTTGAAGCATTAAGGCAACTTAGAAACGAAGAAGGATACCATAACGTCATGTTCATACATGTAACCTATGTACCATATTTAAAGGCTGCCGGAGAATTCAAAACCAAACCCACACAACACAGTACAAAAGAACTTCGCAGCACAGGCCTAGCCCCTGACATGATAATATGCAGGAGTGAAACACCCATAACATCCTCTATCAAAAAAAAGATAGCACACTTCTGTGATGTTGAAAAAAAAGCCGTGATAAACGCACCCGATGTCCAATCAATATATGAGGTTCCACTAGTACTCAACAAGCAAAAAGTGGGGGAATACATCACAGAAAGGATAAACTTAAAGGTTAAAGGTGATGGCGACCTCTCAGAATGGGCCAAGATCGTTAAATCCCTCAAAATAAAAAAACCCATCGTCAAAGTGGGTATAGTGGGAAAATACGTGGAACTCGAAGACTCATATATGAGTATAAGAGAAGCTCTGAGACACGCCGCAGCGCATCTAGGCGTTAGAGTGGATATAGGATGGATAAGCGCCCATAAAAACTTGAACAGGGAAAAACTTGGAAGATTTGACGCGATCCTCATACCAGGAGGCTTCGGTGAAAGAGGAATCGATGGAAAGATATATGCTGCAAAATATGC
>LGEU01000003.1 GCA_001507955.1 Methanobacteriaceae archaeon 41_258
GCCTATTACCTCGACTATAAGAACCTGCGCCCAGATTATGTTGAAGCATTTTGGAAGATCATAAACTGGGACGAAGTAAACAATAGGATGGAGAACATCTAAGCCCCTTTTTGGGAAAGATGAAGAAAATCCTCTAATATGACATTTAATGTAGGGCATTAGGCAGCCCACACTATTTTCAAGTATATGTAAATATAGTAATAGGTAAGGAAAAACCAAAAGGGATGCGGGAGCGTCCTAATAGATATAGTAACCGAACTTTATAGAAATGATATAGGTTCACAGAAAAATTAAAATCAGAGCACGAGTTCATTGTTGCAAGTGCAGATGAAACAGAAACAAAGAATATAACAGTCAATGAAAGGATATGGACAGCCCCCTAATTGCAAATGGGTAATATGGAAAAGCTAAGAGTTGAACCGGCGGACATTTCAAGAGTGTACGTGGATGGTTCGTTCGGAGGTGTATAAGCGTTGAAAATGCGAAGTTCATAGGACTCCTACCAGATATACCAACAGATCAGATAATGATTCCCAGGAGACATTGCAGTCACCGGAGCATCTAGGGGCACTGAAGTCCATCTAAAAAAGGATGGAATCTCGTGAAATACTCAAATTAATAGATTGTATTGAACTTTCAGCCGAAAAAGATTTCAAAAAAATATTCGCAGAATCGATCCAATTATAATCCCCCCAATTCTTGGCCTGTTAGAATTTTCAACTTTTTTTATCATTTCCCTATTGGATGGGGATGATCGGTCAGTTGAGAAGCTGGAACTTGGCATTCATTCTTATTTTTCTTTGAAATAATCTTACTCTGGCAAAAAAACTATTTTTAACAAACCATCTCATTATATTCAAAGGAATGGAAAGGGCTGGTCTAGATGATCTGGAACGAAGAGATGGAATGCATTTCAAGGGATGATCTAGAAGAATTACAAATTAGAAGATTGCAGGACACTGTAAAAAGAGTATATGAGAACGTACCATACTACAAAAGGAAACTCGAGGAAAATAATATTTACCCTGAGGACATTGAAAGCTTAGAGGATATAAAAGAGCTTCCTTACACGACAAAAGATGATCTTAGAGAAGTATACCCCTTTGGGATGTTCGCAACCCATAGAAAGGATATAATAGAAGTGCACACTTCCTCAGGGACCACAGGCAAACCGGTAGTTTCAGGTTACACAAGAGAAGACATTGAAATATGGAGTGAAGTCATGGCAAGGGGCCTTACAATGATGGGAGTCACAGAGGATGATATAATACAAAATACTCATGGATACGGCTTATTCACAGGAGGATTCGGAGTACATTATGGCGCCCAGAAGATAGGTGCTACCGTAATCCCCATTTCAACCGGCCAGACAAGGAGACAAATCGAGATCATGAAAGACTTTGGGACAACCGTCATGATATTCACACCATCTTATGGGTTATATCTTTCAGAGGTGGCTGAAGAAGAAGGCCACAATCCAAAAAAATCCCAACTAAAGGCCATAGGCTTCGGAGCCGAAATGTGGACTGAAGAAATGCGAAGAGAACTTGAAAGGCGCTTCAATGCACCAGCATTCAACATTTATGGTTTGACAGAGATTATTGGACCGGGTGTTGCCATGGAATGCCCTGAAAAAGACGGTTTACACATTTTCGAAGATCATTTTTATCCTGAGATTATTAATAGTAAAACAGGCGAAACTTTACCACCTGGAAAGCGGGGTGAACTTGTTATAACAACTCTAACAAGAATTGGGATGCCAATCATCAGATTCCGTACAAAGGATATCACCTCAATAAACTATGATGAATGCAGTTGTGGGAGAACCCTAGCGAGGATTTCAAGGATAACAGGACGCGTTGATGACATGCTAAAGGTAAGGGGGGTTTCAGTATTCCCTTCACAAGTGGAAAAGGCTTTGCTTAAAGTTGATGGGCTTCAACCCCATTACCAGATCATCGTAACCCGGCCGCACCTCATGGATGAGATGGAAGTTAAGGTTGAAACTTCACCAGAGATATTCTCAGATGATATAGGTGAAATGATGGAATTACAGAAAAAGATTGAAGATTATATAAGGGATGAGATCGGATTAAGAGTTAAAGTAACCCTCGTAGAACCCAAAACTTTGCCAAGGAGCGAGGGAAAAGCTGTGAGAGTTATAGATAAAAGAAAGTTTTGAGGTTACTAATATGAAGGTTAAGCAAATCTCAATATTCCTAGAAAACAAGAAAGGAAGGCTCTGGAAAGCCCTTAACATATTAAGGGGTGCTGGTATAAACATTAGAGCATTATACTTGGCTGATACTTCAGAATTTGGCATATTGAGGCTCATAGTCCCAGACCCTGAACTGGCGAGGAAAGTTCTCGAAGAAAACGATTTCGCCGTGAAAATGAATGAAGTAATAGCAGTAGAATTAGAAGACAAACCAGGAGGCCTCGCATCCATCCTAAAAATACTCAAGGACTCCCAGATAAACCTGGAATACATATACGCTTTTGTACATGAAAAAAAAGACAAAGCCATACTATTCTTAAAAGCTGACGACATAGACAAGACAATAAAAGCACTACAAGACAGCAATGCAAAAATATTACCAGCTGAAGAAGTTTACAAGCTCTAACCTGGTGAGCCTCAAAAAGACATGAGAAACCCTCCACACCACATGAAAAGGGAGGATGGTGGGCTTTGAACCCGATTATTCCAATTCTATTCATGAATACTGAAACCCATGAGGTGGGTTGCCCCCCATAAAATTTTTATACTACTGTCACGCACTTTGCAAGGTTTCTTGGGTGGTCAGGGTCTTCACCTTTCATTACACTGATATGATAAGCTAAAAGTTGTAATGGTATAATATATAAGAGCGGCGATATTTCCTCTCTTATACTAGGATTAAATGATATATACTTATCAGTATTCTTCTTAAATTCTTCATCGTCTTCTGCTCCGAGGCCTATGACCTCAGCACCCCTTGCCTTAACCTCCTTAACATTGCTCAGGGTTAAGCTATGTGAATTGCGGAATTCTTCCTCATCTTTAACTATCTTGGCCCCTGTTTTTAATGGGAGTGGTGGGGGGGCTATGGCCACTACAGGCACTCCTTTTTCTATTAATGCTATGGGGCCATGTTTTAGTTCCCCTGATGCATAACCTTCAGCATGGATGTATGAAATCTCTTTGAGTTTTAAGGCTCCTTCAAGTGCTGTTGGATATGAAAATCCACGTCCAATGAATAAGAAGTCGGACTTGTTTTTGTAGGTTCTTGCGATCTCCTTTATAAGCTCCTCTTTTTCTAGTATTTTCTCCATTTCATCGGGGAGCTTTCTCAAATCCTTCACTATCTCGGTTTTTCGGCCTATGGCAGCTGCTAACATGTATATACAAGCTAGTTGGCTTATATAAGTTTTTGTTGCCGCGACACCTATCTCTGGACCTGCTCTGGTATAAATTACATGGTCCGCTTCTCTGGTGGCCGTGCTCCCAAGGACGTTCACTATTGCTAATGTTTTTGATTTTTTGTTAACGGCTCTTAATGCGTTGAGTGTGTCCGCAGTTTCACCTGATTGTGTTATAAATATTGTGAGAGTTTCCTTGTCGAGCGCATTAGCAGTGTATTGGAATTCACTTGCTATTATAACATCTGTTGGTATATGGAGGATGCTTTCAAAGAGGTATTTGCCAACGAAAGCTGCATGGTATGATGTTCCACATGCGACAAAACATATTCTTTTTATTTCTCCTATTTCATCCACAACCCTTTGGATTGTGTTGATTTCCCTGAGGGTGTCCCTTAGAACTTGTGGTTGTTCATGTATCTCCTTTAACATGAAGTAGTCGTAGCCGCCTTTTTCAGCCATCTCAGGAGTCCATTCGATGTATTTGTATTCCTTCTTTTTAATGTTACCCTCCAGGTCTTTTATTCGGGCTCCTGTATCATCTATTATGACCATTTCATTATCATCCAGGAATATGACATCCCTTGCATGGTCTAGTATGGCTGGGATGTCTGACGCTAGAAAATATCCCCTTTCACCCTTGGCCACTATTAACGGACTTTCCTTCCTAGCCCCTATGATCTTATCAGGTTCGTCTGATGAGATCACAGCTATCGCATAGGCGCCTTTTAAACGTATAAGAGCTCTTCTAACAGCTTCTTCAAGGTTGTGTCCTCTGTTTTTGTATTTTTCTATTAGGTGTGCTATGACTTCAGTGTCTGTCTCTGATGCGAAATTGTGCCCTTCACTTTTGAGTTCATTTTTTAGTTCCATGTAATTTTCGATTATCCCATTGTGTACTATCGCTATCTTTCCATCACAGTCTAGGTGTGGGTGCGCATTTTCTCTTGTTGGGGGGCCGTGTGTCGCCCAGCGCACGTGGCCAATGCCTATTCTACCCTGGAACTTGGAAAGGTCTAGGCTCTCTTCGAAATCATTTATTTTACCTTCATCTTTTTCGACTATTATACTTGAATTGAGTGTTGCGATGCCGACGGAGTCATAACCTCTATATTCCAACTTTTTAACACATCCTAGTAATATTGGAGCGGCTTTATCATTTTCTAGTATGCAAGCAGCTATGCCACACATTATTTCACCCGGAGAAGCTTCATAGTCCTATACTCTTGGATTATAATGGATAATCATAAAGGGATGTATATAAACTTTGTTGGTAATATATCACAATAATAGTTCTAACACCTATATAAGGTTCTCCCCCATAAGAGAGATGTGATAATCATGAAACTGGGAAAACTTCTCTACACTGGCAAGGCAAAGGATATATACAAGACAGACAATCCAGATGAGGTTATAATCAGATTCCGGGATGATATAACTGCAGGTGATGGTGAAAAACATGACAAGATCCCTATGAAGGGATACTACAATTCCATAATATCAGCTAAGTTTTTCGAGGTTCTTGAAGCTGCCGGTATAAAAACCCATTATATAACGTTGGTGAAACCAGGGTATATCCTCGCCAGGAAACTTGAAATGATACCTATTGAGGTCATAGCAAGGAACATAGCAACTGGAAGCCTCACAAGAAGGTACCCGTTCAAGGAAGGCCAAGAATTCAAGGAGCCTATAATACAGATGGACTACAAAAGTGATGAGTATGGGGATCCAATGCTCAATGATGACATAGCTGTCGCCCTTGGCTTCACAACCATGGATGAACTAGATAAGATGAGGAAGATAACATTAAAGGTTAACAACATTCTAAAGGGGTTCCTCAAGGAGAGGGGTTTGCTGCTACCAGACTTTAAACTAGAATTTGGACGATACAATAGCAAAATACTAGTGGGTGATGAGATAAGCCCGGACACTTGCCGATTATGGGAGATGAAAACCAGGAAAACCCTAGACAAGGATCTTTTCAGGAGAGGTGAAGGTGGAGTTATAGATGCCTATAGGATAGTTGCCTCTTTAATCCTCGATGATAGGGATAAAAAAAGATGGAAACTAGAGGATGATCTGTTATGAAATTCAATGTTGAAGTCAGAATAAAACTAAAAAAGGGTATGCTAAACCCTGAGGCGGCCACAATACAAAGAGCCTTGGCACTGTTAGGGTACGAGGTTGAAAATACTAACACAATGGATATCATAACCTTTACAATGGAAGAGGATAACATGAAGAAGGTTGAAGAGGAGGTTGAGGATATGTGTCAGCGCCTCCTCTGCAATCCAGTAATACATGACTATCAAATTAATATAGAACCTGAGGATTAAATATGAGGGTTGGAGTTATAAGATTCCCAGGCTCAAATTGCGACAGGGACGTCTACCACGCCCTGAAATTAGTGGGAGCCGAGCCAGAATACATATGGTGGGACTTGGAGGATTTAAGTTATTTAGATGCTGTTATAATCCCGGGCGGATTCTCATATGGGGATTATCTTAGGGCAGGGGCGATAGCAGCCATAACACCAGTTATGGATGGTGTAAGAGAACTCGTGAAAGAAGAAAAACCTGTCCTAGGTATATGTAATGGGGCTCAGATACTTGCAGAGGTCGGCCTAGTACCCGGCGTTTTCACAGTCAACCAATACCCAAAATTCAATTGTAAATGGACAAAACTCAAAGTTAAAACTACTAGAACGCCATTTACCTCACTCTATAAGAGGGATGAGATTATTAAGATGCCAATCGCCCACGCAGAGGGAAGATACTATACCAACAACATCCAGGAACTCTGGGACAATGATCAAGTGGTTTTACAATTCTATTCAGAAAATCCTAACGGGTCCATAGATGGGATAACAGGAGTCTGTGACAAGTCGGGGCTAGTATGCGCTGTGATGCCCCACCCAGAAAGGGCCTCAGAGGCCATACTAGGATCAGATGATGGTATAAAATTCTTCAAGGGTATAATAGAATACATTAACAGAGGTTAGAATATGGTAGTATATCTTATCGGCGCAGGACCTGGAGACCCTGAACTCATCACACTAAAAGCACTGAAAGTCATAAAAAAGGCTGATGTCATAATATATGATCGTTTAATCAACAATAAAATCCTAGAACATGCTTCAGAGGATGCTAAACTCATATACGTGGGTAAAAAACCTGGAGGGCACAGTAAAACCCAGGATGAGATAAATAGGATAATAGTCGAAGAAGCAGAGAAAAACAATATAGTGGTCAGATTAAAGGGGGGAGACCCATTCATATTCGGCCGCGGAGGAGAAGAACTCCTAACACTAAAATCCCATGGAATAAAAACAAAAATAATACCAGGTATAACATCTGCAATAGGTGTTCCCACAGCAGCAGGCTTACCCATCACCCACCGCGGCATATCAACATCATTCACCGTTGTAACAGGCCATGAAGATCCTACAAAAGAGAAAAGACAAGTACACTGGGATTACAAGGCAGACACCCTCATCATACTAATGGGCGTGGGCAATCTCAAAAAAAACACAAAGGAATTGATGAAATATCGTCCAGCTGACACGCCAGTTTGCGCCATAGAAAATGGGACAACAAAGAATGAAAGGATAACCTTCGCAACACTAGAAGACATGCACACAAAGGATATAAAACCCCCCGCAGTAATCATCATAGGACACATAGTAGACCTATACAAGAAAATAATAGAAGAGGACCCATAATGGATTTGAAAGGCAAGGTAATAGCCATCACGAGACCAGAAGAAAGATGTGAAGAAGCCATAAAACTCATAGAAGAAGCAGGTGGAATACCACTCATCACCCCCACCCTCCAAATCCAAACACCCAAGACAAAAACCCTCAAAAGATTATGCGAAAACCTCAAAAAATTCGATTGGATAATCTTCACATCACCAGCAGCCATAAAATCCATAAAAAAACACTGCGAAAAAATAAAATTAAAACCAGATTGTAAAATCGCGGTCATAGGCCCTAAAACCCAAGAAGCTCTTGAAAAGATAGGATTAAAAGCTGATGTCATACCCTCAAACTACACAGCAGAGGGCCTGCTTGAAACATTATCATCCTATGATATGAAGAACAAGAATGTCGCCATACCAAGGACGCTTGCAGCCAGAAATGTGCTACCCGAAGGCTTGAAAAAGATGGGAGCCAAGGTTTATATAGCAGAAGCTTACAAATCCGCCAACCCCAAGGATGATAGGATAAAAAGGCTCATAGAAAAAATACTAAAAGAGGAGATAGACGCGATAACATTCACAAGTCCATTGACAGTGGAAAATCTCCTCACCACAGAAAAGGACAAAAAAGATGATATAATAAAAAAACTATCCAACGGGAAGATAATAGTAGCCGCCATCGGCCCCATAACCGCGGCAAAGCTCAAAGAATATGGTATAAAAGCTATAACCCCAGAAAATTACACCATAAAAGACATGCTGATAAAATTATTCCACGAACTCTCAGAGGATTGAAAAACATGCAAACAATCATATGGCCCGCTTATCTAGATGCTAAAAAAACAAAAAAAGAAGGAAGAAAAATCCCCCGAAAGCATGCAGTAGAATCCCCAACTTTAAACGAGATCAAAGAGGCTGCTGAAAGATTAAAATTCAAGGCAAGGGTAGAGGCGGATAAGGCATATCCACCATCATGGTGGGAACGCAGCGGAAGAGTCATAATAGAACACAACAACCTAAAAAAAAGAAGACTACTCATCAAGATCAGTAAAATGATAAAAGCCTCCCGAAAGAGATGATAGGATGAAAACACCCCCAGGACTCGATAAAGGCCTCCTAAAGGCTAAAGAGATTATAGAATCCTCGGAGGACATTAAAGTTTACAGTCACCGCGACTGTGACGGTATAACAGCCGGGGCCATCATCTCAACCCTCCTTGAAAGAACAGAAAAAGACTATGAAATAGAATTCATAAACCTCAACCAAGTCGAAGACATCAAAATAGAAAACGAGCTCACAATATTCACAGACATGGGCTCAGGCCAACAAATAGAAGAAATCGCCACATCCAACTCCAAGATAATAATCTTGGATCACCATCCACCACTCCCAAGAAAAAACCCGAAAGGACAATTACTAGAACTGAACCCAATAAAACATGGGATAGACGGTTCAACCCAAGTCTCAGGCGGTGGAATGGCATACCTCCTCTCAAAAAAATTCAACCATCATGACCTAAGCTGGATGGGCGTGTTATCAGCCGTAGGAGACCTTCAAAATTCGCTCACAGGCAAACTAACAGGTCTAAACGCTCAAATACTAGAGGATAGCAAGCAACTGGGGCAAATAGATATCATAGAAGACCTATTAATATATGGCAGACAAACAAGACCCATATTCGTAGCCTTATCATACTTCAGTGACGTCAACCTGCCAATCACCAACAACAGGACAGAATCTATACTACTGTTAAAAAAATTAAGGATACCATATAAGGAAGGGGAAAGATACCGTTGCCTATGTGACCTAACCATGGAAGAGAAAAGAAAACTATTCTCAGAACTAGTTAAGATGCTATCAAGGAAAGTGCCCCCAAAATACGTGAAATATATTCCACAATTAGTATCCACAGAGGCATATGACCTCCTAGGAGAAGAAAAATACACACCACTCCGCGACTTGGCAGAATTCTCCACGGCTATAAACGCCTGCAATCGAAACAACGACATCAAACTAGCCCTCAAAATACTAAGAGGAGAAAGAGACAAGGCACTAGACGAACTGGAAACAGTTACAAGAGCCCATAGAAGATACTTGGCAGAGAAAATAGAACTAATAGAAAGAGAGGAGCTCCTACAACAAAAAAGGAACCTACAATACTTCAAAACCACTGAGATAAGAGATAACGTGATAGGCACCATAGCAGGGATGATAATAGGCTACGGTGACTGGAGAAAACCCATAATAGGCCTAGGGGTCAAGGAACATGGCACAAAGGTTTCCCTGCGCTGTTCAAGGCTCCTCGCATTAGATGGGATACACTTCGGATCCATAATAGGTAAAATAGCAGAGAAAGTCGGGGGAAGTGGCGGAGGACATGCAATGGCCTGCGGAGCCTACATACCCCACGGAACCGAAGAAAAATTCCTAGAATTACTCGATAATGCACTTAATGGCAAGATAGGGTGAAACAGCATGCGAGTATTCAAAAAGAAAGGTGAACTCACAAGATTTCAGATACTAGCCGAGATAGCGGAAAACCAACCCCACATAAGACAAAGGGACATCGCTGAGAAACTAGGCGTAACAGTACAAGCCGTCTCCGAGAACATAAAAGCACTAACAAACCAAGGCTATATAGAACCAGGAGATGGAAGATCATACTATAAACTAACAAAAAAAGGACTGGAAAAACTAAAAAGAGAAGCTATAACACTCAGAAAATATGCCGATAGCGTACTAGAGACAATGAGCACCTACAAATCAACATGGCCGGCCATAGCAAAAGAAAACCTCAAAAAAGGCGACGAAGTCGAACTATTCATGGAAGATGGAATACTATACGCGAAAAAGAGAAAAAACGGCCAAGCCCACGGGAAGGTCCTGCAAGATGCCGAAAAAGGAGAGGATGTGGCATTAACGGAGCTCAGCGGACTAATCAACCTCAGAAAAGGTAGAGCAACCATACTAGTACTCCCAAGGATAAACGAAGGAGGATCCAGAGCCGCCAACCTCCAAAAGATAAAAAAGATCTACAATCAAGGCTACGACAAAGTCGGTATAATGGGGACGGTAGCAAGGGCAGCGGCCAACAAACTAAACCTAAGAGTCGATTTTGAATTCGCAACACCAGAAGCAACCCTAGCCGCGGCCAAAAGAGGCCTGGACGTCCTAGTATTAGCGGTGGGTAAGATGAGTAAAAGCATAGCAAGAAAACTCGAAGAAGAAAACATAGAATACAAGATAGAAAATGTAACCAAAACCTAACATTATACTTTTCGCGCACTCCCCTAACAGAATAAAACCCCACCTCTCATTTAAAAACTTCCACCCCACACTTTAATAAAAAACCATATTTTTCTGTCCTACAATATTTTTAGGTGCTTCTAATATCCACGTGTAACTGCAAATTGAAGTAAAAACCCTCCTTTTTTTGAAAGGTCATTATATCCATGTGAAAAAGAATCCTCCATTCTCCTAAAACCCCATCAAACCTCCCTTTTGAAACATTCATATACTTTCTCCATGACAAATTTCAGCGCTAATACTTTTGAACGGTCTTATAGAAACAGTGAAAATATGGAGGCAAAACAATAAACTTCGTTCCGCGAAAAACTATCACAGCAAAAAATCTCACTTATGTTCCAGAGGATCATAGGTAATTAGTACTACTCTTTTACCCTGCTAAATTGGAAGTGCTTAGAACGAGGAGATTATAGAGGCTAAAAAATTGAAGGGAAGAACCCAATAAATTTATTCACATCATTTCTATTTCTATGATCTCTTGTCAATTCGGATTTCACGCATATTCGTCTAAAAACTATTTGCTATTTTTTAGAAGTGTACATGCTGGTCGATTCTTTCTTTAAATGCCAACATAGATTTTCTTCCCTAAAAAAAGTTTATAAATTATTGGTTCCCAAATAATGTTAAGAAAATCTTCATAATCGGAGACTTTATCCATCATCCCCTTAGAGTGTAGAGATCTCCTATCGCAAAATTGGGAGGTGTTATTATAAGGCGTATGATAGGACTTCTGCACATGATCCTGCTAATTTTAATCTTACTGGCTTCAACCACGTTTGCATGGAAATGGCACACACATTACAATACAGTGGATCAAATCTATAAGAGCCTTCCCAGGGAATATAGAGAAAAAATTGACATTGAAGCCATGAAAGACGGGTCAGATGACCCCGACCAGAAATTTAAAGACTTTAAAAGGCACCATTTCCCACCAGCATATTATGAAGCGAAAAAGTGGCTCATAAAAGGAAAAGACGCATGGGACAAAAAAGATTACAAATATGCAAGTTACTGCTTTGGAGTAGCCTCACATTACATAACAGATTCATTCTGCGCTCCACATTACATTACCGAAGAATCGGAAGAAAATCACCAGGTCTATGAAGCTCAAGTCTTTGACTATGCGCCTAAAATTGAATATGTCGAAGGAGACCTCTACACTTTAATGTCGATGGGCCCTTACACTTCAGATCACTGGAAAATATGGTTAAACACAAAAAACCCTAGCATACCAAGAAAAGACTTGGACGTGGGGGCTTCCATCACCTATTCCGCGATAAAAGACGCAATAGAAAGTAAAATCCAATACTATCCCACAAAGGCCTACAAAGAAGATTACGTCGCTCAAAATAGGACGACCAATATCACATCGTCACAGCCAAAAAATTACGCCACCCCATTAAAAGAGACAGGAACGCCTATAGCACCCCTGTTAATAGGAGTAACCCTAATAGTAGCTGCTCTCATCGGAAAAAAATACTTTTAGAGCCAAAATTCCCTTTAACCATCCATGGCAGATTCAAGATATTCTGCAATCTTAGCTTCCTCCACCATACAGAATATATGAATTCATTTCGAAAGCCCTCGACCCTCATTATTTTTTATCTTGTACGAGAACAGTTATCCCGAAGGATGATCTAAAAAGACCTGCTAAAGCCATAACTTGGATTTTACATACAAAGTTCAAACTTTAAATTCGGCTCCCTACATTTAGTCGTTCTTTGATCCTTACTTCCCCTTGGGATTCTTGATAAAATTGAGGTTTATTCTTTCCATTACAAAAAGCTGCGATAATAATGATCCCAATTATTCTTTTCCTTTAATTTTTTCTTCTAATTCTTTTATCCTTCTTTCGATCCATTTTTTCTCTTCTTTTAAAATTTCAAGCTCCTATATCTCAGATAGTATGGATATCGCACATCTCTCGGTCCGAAACCACCTCTTCCGTATCCCATAAAATAGTAAGGGTATATCTCTGATACATGGTAAATTCTTCCTCTCACATTTTCATAATATGCATGAGACCCGAAACCACACTTACAAGGACCTACATACCTAAACCTTCTGCACATAGTTTACCACCTTCCTTTAATCTGCTTTAGGATCTCTTTCTGAAAATTTTGAGCATCATTATGAATATATATTCATAACTCATATATAAATGTTAAAATGAACACTATCCAGATAATCTAAACATAACACTTTCAATAGATCCTAAATTTCGAGAAAAAAGAAAATGACCTAAACTTGTAGATCACCACATTAATCGCCAATATAATCCTCCCCACTTATGCTTTCGAAAAAGGAAATTCTAATAAGCCCCTACACCTAACAATAAAAATCTACTTTTACAGCTAATGCTAAAAAATCAAAAATACATACCCATTTTTATATAACAGATTTTAAAGATTATATTATAAAATTTTTAGAATCCGTGATTCGATGTTATAAGCAAGAATACAAACAGAAAAAAGAAAATCATGCCATTAGAAGCTATAATCAATTTAAAAAAAGAAGAGATAGAATCCCATGGATTTAAATGCGACTAAGAAGTGATCATAGCACCTAAACCTGAATTCCAAGAACTTATAGAAATCTATGAAAAATACGAAAAATTACTAAAAGAAAATAGAAGTAACAAAACAACTAAAAAATACAAACAACCAGAAAAAGAAAAATAGCCACTCCCAAAAAAGATCCAACACCCCCGGAAGACCTTTCAAAAAAAATTAGCCGAAATTCTATAACTGTAAAAATCCGAAAATAATTCTGTAATTAAAATAAAGATCCATGCAGATTTCAAGATTAAAATTAATTCTTTTAAACAAGATTATTCCAGTAAGTGATATGATATTATCTATTACGCGACGATACAACTTCTACAATATCTTCTCCCATTTGTAACCTTCCCATATCTTACAAGGATTTTGGGCCCGGCCAACTTTGGAAGAGGTTACATTCATTGGATAATGTGACATTTTAACCATTTAAAAAAGAAAGAGAAGGAAAATGGGAAAGAAAAAATCGTTGAAAAAATATATCCATTCCACCGCCTCGACAAAGCATCTAGTGATTATACATCACCAAAAAACCATAAAAAGATTAAGTGTCATTCTTACATGCTCAGAGGACAAGAGAAATCAAAAAGCAAGCAAAAAATTAATTAAAATGTCATTGTGACATTTTCACACCCCAACATGCTCCAAATCACCCAGAAAAAATAAATTCTGTATTAAAAATGCTTTTTTGTCAGGAATGTGTGCCCCATATATTTATTAGCTTTAGAATATATTATAAAAAATGAGGTGAAATCTGCATTCCACTCACCTTATAACGGATCCAAAATGGGTTTTTTATAAAATAAGTGGTATATGAACAATTAAAGGATAACTTAATTGTTATTATGACCCAATAATGAAAAAGCAGGTGAACCCTCGACTTCACAAACTTCTATTAAGGCAGGCCCTTATTTAGTGAAGAAATTCGAATATTTTTAGCAGGCTAAAACTTTCTTTGGGACTGTTTCTGAGAATTTGTTTAATGTTTACCACAGCTTTTTTGAAATTATCCATTGTTGGGATGTTCTCATTGATATAAGTATAAGATCTAGAAAGGTTTCAACCGGAAAAAATATGTTGGAAGGTTCTCTTTTAGCTTTCTTGGTAAATGCCTGCCCCTTCTATGGAAAATAGTACTCTTGAATATTTAACATGACTTTTTTGGGAATATATTTTGCAAAACAAGGTGTATGGGTAAACTGGCAAGAAAAACCGAACTCACCTAAGGAATTGTAAGAATGGAGAGAGAGCTACAAAATACATGGAGATTTTAGTAGAATAGTGGAAAGTGGTAAAGTATGTGCAGAATTCTCAAAGATCCACATCTACACATTCTAGAGGTGGAATCGGGGGAATCAAAGATAATGAAGTACAAGAGGATACTCGAAAAAATAGCATATTCAAGAAGAAAAGGGAAGCCAAAATATTAAAATGAAATTGTTAATAATATCTAGAGGAAAGGATTAAATCCATGGAAAGCTGCAACATGTACATGGCGCATGCAAGTCCAAAAAGAATTTGGAAATCAGAAGAAAAATGTCGAAGTGAAGGCAGAGGAAAAAGAACAGGTGTCTTCAACCATGATCAGTACAGATCTTGGGATATATTGAAAATGTGGAAGTCAAGCGTCAATATCGAAAATGATGTCAGTGAGCCATTAAATTATGGAATGTCCATATATAAAATGGGAAGGGCTCGATTTGAGTGGCTCTATACATGTAGTCTGGTCTAAACTTCTAGGCTAGCTGATTTTTTGAGTTCCATCCTACCATTGCAATTTTTTGTAGTTTCTATTCCAACGCCCTAAAGGGACTTTCCAATGGCTTGTCTTCGGTTTCACCTTCTTGAACGGCCCTTTTAACCGCCCCCTTTTGCTTCTTTTGTATTATGGAATTCCTTTTCCTTGCCTGGTTATTTTAGTGTTTTCATCTGTCATGAGTCTTCATTTTACTCTTATTTTACTGCAGTTCCACTGTAGTATCATTGCAATCTTGTGAAGTGTAAAGGGGGCCTCTTTTCCAATTTTTCTTCCTTTATCTGTTTTTTCACGTCTTTTAAAGCTTACTTACCTGAAAGGGTGATAAATGTTATTTTCACATGGTTTTACGGTGTTTTTTGATAACCACAAAACCTGCAAAATTCCAATACCGGGCCTGATTTTAACGTTTCTTTTTGTGATAAGTATTACCCGAGAACACAAGTGAAGATGCGAAAAAAGCAGCAAACTATAGCCGTAAATGGTTTGAAGATTTTCTTTAAAAAAGATCAATATTTTTGCTGACATCATATTATTTTCATTACAAAAAGGGGGTATGGAGGTGTAGAGAATGAAGAATGCCTATTTTCTTGATTACTTTTTGCTAAAATGGAGTATACTTATGCCAAGGAAACGATTATCCATTCTCTTTTCAATTTTAAAATCTTCATTTTTTAATTTTTCTATGATGGTCTCTGGGGGCTTCTTGATTAAAAAAGTATGGTACTCAAGGATGATCTTATTGAACATTTGTAGGTCTTGTTCTTTTATTATTTTATATTCGCAACCTTCACAATCCATCTTTAATAAGTAAGGGTCTTCTATTTCATATTGTTTTAATATTCTTTTTAATGTTATAGTATTTACCTCTAAGGCGTTATCTGCTTTTATGAGAATGCTGGATTCTCCCCCTTTATTTAAACCTTGGTAGCTTATTTTAGCGCGACCTTCCTTGCTGTTCACAGCTTTATTTACAAAGGTTATTTTATCAGCTAGATGAGAGTTTAATTTAATATTTTTGAGGGCCACTTGATACACTTCTGGGATTGGTTCAAAAGAATAAACTCTATAACCTTTGTTGGCAAAATATAACGCTGTATCACCAACATTTCCACCTATATCTATCACTATTTTATCTTTATCCGTGGATGGGACATGATATGGTTCTTCAACGAATGTTTCAAAAAAAGATGACAAAGCGACGTTCATTATTTTTAAATTTAGAGGTTTTATATTTATCACTTCCTTATCTTTTTGATCAACAAGCAATTTAGCTACTTTCCAGTTTATGTTAAGTTTATGGGGAGAGATAGAGAGAAGAGCAGGGAACAACCCACTTTCTATGTCACGTTTTGTAAGTTTTACAACCCCTAATTGCCTAAAATCACATTCACACTCACTAAAAACTCCTAACCTAAATAATAGTACAGAGAATGGATTGTTGGTTGACTGAAAAATCTTGGTGGTCCAATAAAATTTTTTGCTCAAATAATCTATAATCCTAATTCCTCCAATGTCTTGTTAAAAACTTCCTTGAATTCCTTAACTTGACTTTCTTTTGAAAATCGACGACTGATGTCCTTACATTTCCTGGAAATTTTCCTTTTCCAATGCAATGGCCTATTGTATACTCTCATTATCTTTTCAGCTATTGTTTTAGGTTTATTGTCTTTTAAAATTAAAAAATCAAGACCATGCTCCCTGAAAACCTCAGATTGACCGGTATTCTCTGTAACAATAGGTATGATACCAGCTGACATGGCCTCCAGTACAGAAACAGGAAATGGTTCGAAGTCCGCCGGATGAACATAAAAAGAACATCTACTAAAGTATTTCTCAGGATGCTTCGTAAAGCCAATCTTATGTAACCAGTCATGCTTCTCTTCAATAATATCGCAACAAGACCCAATAAGATAAAGTTGAAAATTCCCATTATCATCATTCAAAATCTTCACGGCCTCAACAAGATTATCAAAACGTTTATCAGCTCTGTGACTCCCTATGAAGAGTATGTTTGATGTGTCAAGTGGACAGCTAATATCAAAATTTACATTAACGCCAAATGGGTGGACAACCTTTATATCTCGGGATTTGAAATATTTAGATGCCAATCTCTTGTTCATTTTGGATACAGTTATTATATGGTCAACAAATGACAATAAAAACTTCATCAGCAACTTCTTAGGGAATATACTCCTTGAAATAAGATAAAAGAAGGCGTCTGCATTGAGAAGTATGATCTTTGCCCTGGGGTTCTTAATTTTTTTAAGAATTGCTAAAGGTAGCCCCAATCCGCCTTCAGAAAAAACCACATCAGCCCTGTATTTATCTTTAATAATTGAACTAAAAAGAATCTTTATTATAGATTTACGGTTATCTCCATAAAACTCCCATTTATCAGTTATGGTTTCCGCAAATGCTGCGTGAACTGGATGTGGACCTTGATGAATAAAAACTATCTTCATTTATTCCACCTATCTCTAAAGTTTTTTAGAACTCGATTCCGTATAATATTTTTTGGCTATAATCAGGGGTCACATAAGTATTAATTATCAACCTTTGAAAGGTGACCCCCTCATTGAGCCTCTAACATAGTATATAGTAACAGTTAATAAAATTTAAAGATATTGCATTTAAGTGGAGGAGGATTTACCAATTATTCAAGTACCATGCCAAAGCATAAGTACATTCAGCACCATTTATGGCATTGAAGATGAAATTATAGGCTCAAGTATTTTGATAGCTTTAATGCTTTCAGTACTCAAAATGCTCAGCTTGAAGGATGTGTCACACTTCAAAGGTTCATTTAAGTGCATCATGATCCTGGGGAGCTGGAAGAGGCCTGAGTTAACGGTGCATTTATTCAATATAGAGGATACTTGGATCTCTATCGATGGAACAGGATATGTAACTTCATGATACGCTATAAAGCCAGATCACGCAAAAAAAACAGAGAAAAAGTTACACTAAAAATCAGATTGCACTGGATGCACAAGAACAGGTTATATTAGCACACAGAGTAGTCAGGAGTCTCCATGAAACAAAGGATGCAATACCATCTAACAAGGAAATACAGAGCGGCGGGATTTTGTATGGATAAATCATTCGACCAAGAAAAAGATGCACATAAACGAAAAACTAAAATCAACCAGCATGGATACCACTCAAAAAAAGACATGAAGAAAGGTAAGCATCGGTTTGCAATGGATCTCTTCAGTATATAATTTTGGAAATCTGGCGGAGGCGGCCATCAGTAATGAAAATGATAATGGGTGATGAAAGGCTATTCAAGGAGCAACTGACAAGGATACCGGGAAACAAAGCTCAATAACATCTACGTAGGCACGTAAAAACCTCATCGAAATAGGGAAAAACAGGACTTTTTACAAAACCTCCAATCATATATTTGGGACTTTCACCCGCCATTTAAATGTGAGAATCTTTTTAAATTCGCTATGATTTATTCTTTTTTTGACCATTTTCCTTTTTTTCATGATTGATATTATATTTTTGTAGGCATCATATTTTGCCCGGAAAATGATCCATTTTTTTCCTTTTTAAATTTAAAAGAACTTGTAAAATTTCTGCTAATATGAATAAAGGCGAATATGCGACAAGAAGAGGCCCTGGCATGTTTTTAAGGTGAGTCCATGTGTAGTTTCTCCAGTTATGGTATATTGTGAAGTCGCTTAAAATCCCCTTTGAGGCTCCTTTGTGATGATATGCAATCGCATCGGGACAATAGTATGATTTCCACCCGGCCAATCTTAATCTTAATGCCAGATCAAAATCTTCATAATATGCGAAGAAATCTTCATCAAAATACTCCCCGTTGATTTCAACATCTTCTAGGGCTTCCCTACTATATAGACAAGCGGCAGCGCAGCATCCAAGGATTTCAGTTGCATTATCATATTCTTCAGTTGCTTTGTAGGCGCCCCGGTTGAATCCCAGACCATTCTTTGAGTATTCTAGGCCAGTTGAATCGATAAGCTTGGGGTTTTGTCCCCATATTATCTTGCTTGGATACTCCCGGCCCTTTGATGTTTTTCGGCCATTTTAACAAAATTTTCGATAAAATCTGGTTCTGTTGTGGTGTCGTTGTTGAGGCAGATCAGATATTTGCATTTAGGATCTTTGAATGCTTCTTTGATTCCTTGATTGTTTGCCTTGGCAAAACCAAAGTTTTTTGGATTTTTTATTACTTTTAGTTTGCCATTTTCTATCCAAGTGTGGTAATTTTCCCGTAAATATTTTGATGAGTCATTATTTTCTGAATTGTCAATGATTATTATCTTAAATTCGTTGTAGGTTTGTTTTAGAGGGAATCAAGGTAGCTTTTAAGGAAGTTTTTGCCCTTGTATTCTGGTGTGACTATGTATACCCTTGTCATTTTGAATCACATACCCTTATATGTTTTAATGATCTCATCTATGATCTTGTCCCAGTTGAATTTTTCTTCGACTATTTTTCTCCCATTTCTTCCCATTTCCTCTTGTAGTTTTTCATCTAGGAGTAGTGTTTTTATTTTTTCTCTTAAGGACTTTATGTTTAGGGGTTCGATTAGGAATCCGTTCTCACCATCTTTTATAACCTCTATAACCCCTCCACTTTTATAAGCTATAATCGGTCGTTTACATGCGTTGGCTTCAGCAAGAACCATCCCGAACCCTTCTCTTGTTGATGGGAGGACCAGTATAGAAGACTCCTTCATATGATATATAACATCAGCATATCTAAGATTCGTGTAAAATGACACCCTATCTTCTATCTTACAATCTTTCACAAGTTTTAGAAGTCTATTTTTCTCTACGCCGCTGCCTATGATCTTCAATCTTATATCTGGGATCTCATCTTTTAATTCTTTCACTATTTTTAGGAGGTGGTCAACATGTTTGTGAGGTGCGAGCCTCCCTACAAAAATCAGAGTATCAGGAGTTCTTGATGCTTTTATCGAATCTACTAGGGGTAAGTCAACACCATTATAGACGACCTGGATCCTCTCGGGTTTTATTCCATAATCTTTGATTAATGCGTTTTTTGTTGCATTACTTACGGTGATTATCCTGTCATATGGTAGTCTTAGGAGTGTTTTCTCGGCTAATTTAGCAGTTTTCGATGATTGTATCCACTGATCGGGAAAAGTGGAGCTTACATCATGGATTGTTGCAACCATTGGCGTTCTTTTAATCCTTGAGGCTATAAAAGCTGGTAATAGTGGGGCATATGTCTGGGCATCGATAATATCATAATCATGGGATAGGATCCAGAATATAACAGCCAACATGAAATGCAAAAAATCCAAAAAACTCCTCTTTGGAGGATCCCCTATCACAGGACCGATATGATGGACTTTTAAACCTCTTATATCCTCCTTTTCCTTAACACCTTTAATTTTCATGGATATTACTTCGACTCGCCAGCCCCTTTCAATTAGTCTTTTCCCTATTTCAAAATATCGCCTTTCCCCACCACCAGGATAATGGGGCACGAAGAAATCGGAAACTATCAATATCTTCATAGAAGATCTTAAATAGGACTATACATATAACCTTTTTGGGGAGTTTCCAATCGAAATGTTTTAGAATGGTGAGAAGACTCTGATAAATACTAGCCAGGTGGGTATTGTTTTGGCTGTGAGACTGATATACCCTTTCACCATTAAGTAGTTTTTCCATTTGCCAATCTCATTGTAGTAGCATGTTCACAGAGAATTAAAGTAGATGAGTAGTGCAGGTAGACGAATGCTGGTGGATTAGTTTCTGTTGATCCTAGGGCCGCGACAAAAATAGGCTGCTATAACAATCCATGGCGTGAAGCTTGCTAGGCACTCGCATATATATGGCGACCAGTCAATCTTTTCAATGTATTGGTTCAGTTTCCCATTATCATCGAAAAACGAAGATCATTACAAGTGACCAGAGTTCCCAGACTCCTACAAAGGTTGCAAGTATCACGATCATGATCAAACTTGGAAGTGCATATTCGTACCAATGATATTGAATTCATATGAGAACAGGGCATGTATACTTTGGGTTTTTCTAGTTATTCGTACCCAATATTGGATTCATATCATTCTTCAGGTAATCCATCCTTTTGAGGAACCTGATGAAATGTGCAACTGCCAACATAAAAGGGAAAAGTTAATATAACAACCAATAGCCTATGGATGCGACTTTAAGGCATGATCTGAAATGATGTAAATTCATTGAAACTATCTTAGACTTCAAATAGAATGTGCTCATGAAAAGGGAACTTCCAGAACAAATTATTATGATTCCTTGGATAAAATGTAACGATCCAGCGATTATGTTCAATCTTTTAAGTCCCTTCAAAACTTTATAGGGGGATCTTCGCCTTAAACCTTTCAATATATTAATAAATATTGTGGGATCTAAAAACTTATTTTAGCGGCCAAAAAAAAGAGATTTGTTATGATGGAAATTTTCACATTGAATTTTTCATGCTTTAAGCCTAATTGTGGGATCCACTTTTCTGGTGTGAGTCATGTACAAACCTTTGACAGTAGATGATGAAATCATAGCATTTATAAGAGAATATTTGGGCAGGGAACGTCTTGGAGAAAATGTAAGGGAAGAGGCTTCAAGGGAACTTAGAAGATATTTGATCAGGACTTGTGATGGTTCATATACACTCCCTTCACAGAAGGTTTCGGGAAAAAGTGAAACCATGCACACAATCCATGGTGCCATAAGTGAGGCCTATGAAAAATTTGTTAAGCCATTACAACTAGAAAACAGAGACACTATTAGGGTTCTTGATATCTGCTCCGGACTCGGATACAATTCAGCAGCGCTCATAGACCATATAAGAGCCGATAATATTGTTATACATATGATAGAAGTTTCGCCAGAGGTTATATTTGCTGGGGTCCTTGTTCCAAGTCCAATATCAACCCATAGGATCATAAAAAAGGCATATGAGGAATGGCTATTTGAAAATGGATGGGTCCATTTCCAGATGATCTCGACCACGATCCCCGAGAATATCTCCATCGAAGTTTTCTGTGAAGATGCAAGACAAATATTACCCTCACTCCCACAAGGATACTATAATGCCATATTCTTGGACGCCTTCAGCCCTGATAAAACTCCCGAACTTTACACTCTAGAATTTATAATGGAACTTGCAAGGGTTATAGAAGATGATGGGATACTTACAACTTATACTTCAGCTGCCCCTGTAAGATCTGCCATGATAGAAGCCGGTTTCCATGTGGGTGAAGGTCCAAGTTTTGGTAGAAGAGGTGGTACTATCGCATCACTCTCAAAGGTGATGAAAGACTTGTCATGGATTGATGAAAGAATGATAGCCTTATCGGACGTTGGAATACCATACACTGATCCTAGTCTAGCTGATAGTAGAGATGAAATAATAGAAAGGAGAAAAAGGGAAAGAAGAACAGTTAGGAATACAAAAAGGTTGTCCTCAACTGTTCGAACACCGTTATACCTTGGTAAGGATCTTAAAGGTGGTAAATATGATCATAGGGTCTTGAAAAATCTTAGGAAGTTTGGGATCAAGGATGGATTTTCAAAAGAAGCACTTTATGTTATCTGTCCACAATATTCTGATTGTATATGTGGGTGTGGACTTTCAAGATTATCATCTTCACGAGACAGAATACTTGAAATGAGAAATAGGCTTGAATCCTTGTCAACGGGGAAATTATATGTTCGAAATAAAGAATAAGGATAATCTTGGCAGGACAGGTATATTCAAGATAGGAGACTCTAAAGTTAAAACACCCGCTTTAATGCCCGTAATACACCCCGGAAAAGTTTCATTGGATGTTAAATCTTTCGGCGCCGAAATAGTGATAACAAACGCCTACATAATCTACAAGAACGATAAATTAAGGGATCTGGCCCTTAGATGGGGTGTTCATAAGCTTATAGGCTTTGATGGTCCTGTTGTAACAGATTCTGGTTCCTTCCAACTGGCAGAATATGGCGACATTGATATAAGTAACAGAGAGATTGTTGAGTTCCAGGAGGATATCGGAGCCGATATTGGAACATCACTTGACATACCAACACCACCATATGCACCCTATAAAAAGGCTGAAAAGGACCTTGAGATAACCCTAGAAAGGGCCAAGGAGGCGTTATCCTCTCGAAAAAATATGATGTTGAATTCTGTTGTCCAAGGTTCCACATATGCTAATCTTAGGAGAAGGTGCGCTAGGGAACTTTCAAGGATGGATTTTGATGTTCATCCCATTGGAGCAGTTGTACCTCTTCTAGAATCCTATGATTATAAAAGTCTTGTTGAGGTTGTTATGGCCTCTGTAGAGTGTCTTCCACCTTCTAGGCCTCGGCATCTTATGGGTGCTGGGCATCCTATGCTATTTGCACTCGCAGTCGCCATGGGCTGCGACCTATTTGATTCAGCAGCTTATATGTTATATGCTAATGATGACAGGCTCCTAACACCATCTGGGACATATAAACTAGATGGACTTAAGGAGATGCCATGCTCTTGTAATGTGTGTGTTGAACACACTCCACAGGAATTACAGGCCATGGATAAAGATAAGAGAAGAGATCTTATAGCAGCCCACAATCTTTATGTGAGTTTTGCCGAGATTAGGAGGGTGAGGCAAGCCATAAGTGATGGTAGTCTGATGGAGCTTGTTGATCAGAGGTGTAGAGCACATCCACGATTATTGGACGCTTATCGAAGGCTACTTAATTATCAGGAACTGATCGAAAAGTATGATCCAGTATCTAAAAAGTCCGCTTTTTTTTATACTGGTCCAGAGTCGCTTAAGAGAGTTGAAGTTTATCGCCACCATAGGAGATTGAACCGACTCCCCAAGAAAAGGGGGCTTGTGCTTTTATCAGCATATAATAAGCCCTATTCAAGGCATGTCCCAGAAGATCTTGGGGAATTTTTTTCTCAAGCCCCTGTTGAAATTGATGAGTGGCAGTTCATGGTAGTTGACATCCCCTTCGGGATAATACCATTGGAATTGGATGAGTTTTATCCTTTCTCCCAGAACGAGTCCCCATCCACATTAGATGTTGAATCAGAGAATTTCATCAGTTCAATAATAAAAAAGCTTGAAGGAGAGTATGAAGCTATAATAGTCAGTGGAGATGTTAATAGAAGATTTAACCTTGGGTTTAAGTTTAGGGTTGAGCCTCCCCATATTAAGTTTTCTGATAGGGATCGTCTAGTTGCTGTGGCAGATTATCAGTTTGGTAAGGGTGCTGGTAAAGCGCTCTTCAATGGAAATCTCCAAATAATAAAGAGTAAAAAGACTGGGAGAATACGTTATGTTTACGCTGATGACGAGCTTATCGCGAGTATAAGGACATCTGATGGTTTCATAATCCCATCATGGAAAGGTGCATCACTCTTACACTCCAGCCTAGATTATCCCAGGTGTAGAGTTGTTGTAAACGAGGAATCAGAACCCTTTGCAAGGGAGGGGAAAAATATATTTGCAAAGTTTGTTATAGAATGTGATAAAAATATACGTGCTAATGATGAAGTTTTAATAGTTAACGAAGATGATGAATTATTAGCAACTGGCAAGTCGCTCCTCTGTAGTGAGGAAATCCTAGACTTTAGTCATGGCCAGGTTATAAAGACCAGGAGAGGAAGAAGATGATACCCGGCATGAACCCTAAGCAGTTGAAACAGATGCAAAGGGCCATGAAACAGATGGGAATGGAGATGAAGGATCTTAAGGGCGTGAAAGAGGTTATAATAAGGTTAAAGGACAAGGACATTATCATAGGGAATCCTAAGGTCAGTATCATGGACTTCATGGGCCAGAGAACCTACCAGGTAACCGGTAAAGCCAAGGAGAAAACCAGAGAACCAGAGATACCTGAGGAGGATATAGAGCTTGTGATGAGTCAAACAGGCGCCACCAGAAAGGAAGCGGAGGACGCGTTAAAGGATACCAAGGGAGATCTTGCAGAGGCTATCTTGAGGTTAAGTTAAAAATGGTGCTCATCGCACACATTTCAGACCTGCATGTAGGTGCAAGAAATTTCAAAGAGGATATACTATTAGAGGCTATAAGGCAGATAAATGACATGGAACCTGATGTTGTTGTGGCCACGGGCGATTTAACAGACAATGGCTACTACCTAGAATTTTTACAAGTGGCAAGTTATCTTAGTAATATAGAAAGTCCATTGGTGGTCGTCCCCGGCAACCATGACGCTAGACATGTAGGCTATGAAACATTTGAAGAAATTCTAGGAGAAAAAAGAAACACTATAACTGTTAATGATGAGTTGCAGGTGATAGGCTTAGACAGTAGTGAACCAGACTTAGATGATGGGAAGATTGGAAGGTGGCAGCAACTATGGATGGAAAAAGAGCTTAAAAAGGCTGCTGAGGCCGACATGTATAGTGTGATAGCATTGCACCATCATATCATACCCGTACCGAAAACAGGACGTGAAAGGAACGTCTTAGCCGATGCAGGCGACGTTTTATGTTCCATTGTTAAGGGTGGAGCTAACCTAGTTATATGTGGCCACAAACATGTTCCACACCTGTGGAGGGTTGAGGACATATTCTTTGTAACGGCTGGTACAGTAGCATCACTCAAGCTTCGAGGTAAAGATATTAATTCATATAATACATATTATATCGAGGACGATATGATAGAGATAAAATTGAATCAAGTGCAAAGGAAAAGTTATCTGATGGGGTCTTATAAGCTCTATTCTAAAAAATAGAAAGGTGATTGATTGAGGGTTATTATAGATGCATCCAATGTAGCTCATTCTAGGAAGGGAGATGATGATAAGCCCAGGTTGGAGAATATATTAAAGGCCGCTGAAGAACTTCGTAAACTTGGATATGAGCCTGTTATAATTGCTGATGCATCATTAAGGCATGAGATCGATGATAAGGAAGAATTTAAGAAGTATCTCGAAAAGGGTGAGTTTAAGCAGGTGCCCCCCGGCACCAACGCGGATCATTTCATCTTGAAATTGGCAGAGGAGGAAAATGCTAAGATATTATCAAATGATGCTTTCAAAGAATATTCTGACGAATTCCAGGACATAGGTAGTAGAAGGATACCCTACAATTTCAAGGAGGATAAAATAGTTATCGGCAGACCATCAAAGCCTAAGAGGGTTAAGAACGTCCTCCAGAAGATCTGCGCAGAAATACTGGGAGAATTCGAGCGTAAAGGCTTCGATTATTATAAGGTTAAAAGGGGTAAAAAATTAAGTGGTATAGCAATTGCAAAAGAAGCTATCGACAGGATAGAAAAAGTGGAAGAAGAAGGTCTCGAACCAAAACTTGAAGGTTTATTCATGAAATTACCCCTCTTTGACAAGTTCATGGAACTCGTTGAGGAAGCTGAAAGAACAGGGGACTTTATAATATTTGTACTTGTAAATCCTCAAGATTATAGAGAAGTTGTCAAATATGCTGGTAACATTGCAGTGACGGTTTTTGAGCGTTTAAAATTGGATCATGCACCCCTTGTCGCTGTTAGAAATGATGTTTTCATCAAAAAAGGCCGTTTCGAGGTTAATATACTATATTCTGATGAGGTCATGGAGGAAGCACCATATGATATTAACATAATCATCAATGACCATGACTATAATTTCGTGAAGAAGAATTCAAGGAACATTGCAAGTACTGTGGCAGCTCGCATAGGATCTTGGAGATTTCCCATAGTCTCTGTTAAGCCTAGCATGTTAATGGAAAACCCCGGAGAATTCGAAGTGATCTTGGAGAAGGGAGGAAGCAGCTGATGCTGACAGAGTATATCCTCCGAGCACTATTAGGTTTATTATTAAAAAAGAAAGTTTTGGGCATAGGCACCAAATATTCTCCAAACAATGCCAGTGAACGTGAATACGTTGACATGATAAACTATACAAGGACGATGCTCATAGAAATAAAAAAAGCAGATATAAACAGCCAAGGCATCTTCAAGAATCTTATAAGAGAGGTTGGCTCTGAGAACATCCCCCGCAGTAGGAGATTCATTGAATTAAAACCACCATTGGACAAGGTAGATGAATATGCTCTTTTCAGTAACATTATAATAGGCAGCGACCGTTACCTCTACATAGAAGTTTTTAACAAGGCCAAAATAATCAACGATTTCATAAAACTCCTAAGAAAAGAAAAAGGGGAGATTGTTGAAAAAAGTCCCACAGAAGTCCTTGCACGACTCCCTTCAAAGAATGATGCTATAAGGGCTGCTATAAAACTTATAGGATTGGCTAGTGCCAAGAAGATTAATGTTAGGGCTGCTGTGGGGATGACAGGAGCCGCTGCAATAGAAAGATCCATAGAATTAAACGAAAAGATCGGCGAAGTCCCGGGGGTGGGCTTCACAAAACTCGGTGGCGAATTCGCCCTCATATTCCCAACACCATTCACCCCAAAGGAGGGTGAACCATCACCCCATGACAATTACCTTTTCATTGACGTTATCAACTCCACAAAATTTATCGAAGAACATGGCAAAGAAGCCCTAGTCGAAATAATGAACGACATCAAGAATTACATTGAAAAGGAATGTAAAGGGAAAATCGAAGGTTACAAGGAAGGTGGTGATGACATAATCGCCAACCTACCAAGTAAAGACATGGCACTAAAAGCCACAATAGATGCTGCATGGCATGCACTTGCAAACGGTGCAAAAATAAGAGCAGGTATAGGTAAAACGAGAAGAGAAGCAGCTGAAAGAGCACACCTTGCAGATGATATAAAATTGTGGAACCCTGCCACTCTCATAATATTCGATGTTGCAGATGGACTCTACGGTTATTTCATCCCCAACCCTTTTACAAGGGCCATAATAGATTACTTATTCACTAGAAAGTCAAGACTCATCATAATATTCATTTTCGTTTTTATAGCAACCTTCTTGGGTTGGAACCTTGGATATTGGCAACTAGGACTACTCGCAATATTACTAACAGTATTGTATGGGGCCACTACCTAGGAAATCCTACTCATATTCCCCCATATAATCTTAAACTATTTAAAGGATTATCTATAATATAGTCTGGGGAGTTTTACAATGCGGCCTGAAACTGAAGCTAAAATAATGGTTGCCCTTTTAATCTCATTGATAGCATTTGGTTGCGGCTCTTGTCTAGGGATAATATTAGCGATATCACCCGAAAATATCACCCCAGAAACCGCCCATAACAATGCAAGCCTAGAGGCCCCAAATCCGACCCAAACGTCAAATCAGATTAACGAGACGATTACAAGTAACATGACAAATTCCAACGGATATAACCCATAAGAACGTGACTAATCGTCCTTGGATGGCGGGGGATCATCCATGAAGATAATAGAGGGTGGAGTATGTGCTGTAGATAACATACTCGCCGGGGGATCCAGAAAAGGAAAATATGGTCTTGGCATATTATATACTGGTGAAAGCACCGCAGCGGCCGTCTTCACATCTAACAAGATAAAGGCTGAACCATTAAAATTAACCATGAAAAACCTAGAAGATGGGAGACTATCAGCCATCATAGCCAACAGTGGTAATGCAAATTGCTTCACAGGCCCGGAGGGCATGAAGGACGCTCATAGGATGGTTGAACTAGCAGCAGAGGGTCTTTCAGTCCCAGAGGATAGGGTTGCTGTGGCCTCCACGGGCGTCATAGGCAGAAAAATGCCCATGAACATAATAGAACCACTCACCCAAAAGGTTCTGAAAGGCCTTGAAAATTCACCCAGGGGGTCCAGAAGATTTGCAGAGGCCATAATGACTACTGACACGTTCCCCAAGGAGTTCGCGGTTGAATTTGAACTTGAAGATGGTAGCACAGCCAGGATAGGTGGTGTGGCCAAGGGCTCTGGTATGATAGCTCCTAACATGGCCACAATGCTTTCCTTCATAACCACTGATGTGAGGGCATCATCATCGCAGTTAAAAGATGCTCTTAAGAGAGCCGTGGATGAAACCTTTAATATGCTAATAGTTGATGGTGATGAAAGCACCAACGACATGGTCATATTAACAGCAACTGGAAAATCAGGAAAAATAGATGATAATTTCCAAAAAGCACTAAACTTAACATGCAGGGAACTAGCGAAGATGATAGCAAAGGATGGTGAAGGAGCGACAAAGTACATGGAAGTGAAAGTCCTAAACGCTAGATCCTCAAAGGATGCTAAAATGGCCGCTAGGACGGTTGCAGGATCTCCACTCGTCAAAACAGCATTATTTGGGGCTGATCCGAACTGGGGGAGGATCGTAGCAGCAATAGGACGCTCAAAGGCCACTATAGAAGAGGAAAAAATGTCCATCATCTTGGAGAGTGAAAACCGAAAGATAGACCTTATAAGAGAAGGCGAAATCATAGCCTCTGAAGATAGTGAAGAACTTAAAATTGCAAGAGATCTTATGAAAGAAGATAAGATAAGAATAATCATAGACTTGGGCATCGGCGAAGAAACCGCAAAAGCCTATGGTTGCGACCTAACCTACGATTATGTGAAGATAAATGCAGAATATACAACATAGGATGCGATTAAAATGGAAACAGTGAAAATCCTTGTGGAAGCCCTACCATACATTAAAAGATTCCATGGAAAAAAGATCCTAATAAAATATGGTGGACATGCCATGATACAAGAGGAGGCCATGGACTCCACAGCAAGGGACACCGTACTCCTAAAATATGTGGGGATGGAACCAATCGTAGTCCATGGTGGAGGACCAGAAATATCCCGTGCAATGAACAAGATGGGGAAAAAACCCAAATTCATCCAAGGTTTAAGGGTGACAGATGAAGAGACAATGGATATAGTTAAAATGGTCCTGGTCGGTAAAATAAACACGAGCATAGTATCAAAGATATGCTTCCATGGAGGCAAAGGCATAGGATTATCAGGCAAGGATAACCAACTCCTACTCGCCAAGAAAAAAGCACCCCATATAATCAAGGATGAAAAAACTGGCCAAGAACAGAAAATAGACCTTGGACTAGTCGGTGAAATAGAATCCGTCAACCCTGAAATATTAGAGATACTGACAAGTAACGGGTACATACCTATAATCTCGCCCATAGGAATCGACAAGAATGCTGAAACTCTAAATTTGAATGCAGATACCGTTGCAGGTGAAGTGGCCGCAGAGATTGGCGCGGAGAAACTTATAATATTAACAGACGTCCCAGGAATCCTAGAAGACCCTGAAGATCCTGAAACTTTAATAGAAAAGGTTAGTATAAGCAAATTGGATGAACTCATCAAAGATGGTGTCATAAAAGGTGGCATGCTCCCCAAGGCCCTTACATGTATCCAGGCAATAAGGGATGGGGTCTCATCAGCACATATCATCGATGGAAGAGTTCAACACTCCTTATTATTAGAAATTTTCACAAAAAGGGGTATAGGGACCATGATAACAAAATCTTGAGTCTGAAAGACCCCCCTCGTAATACATTGAATGAAATGCATCTTATTGAGGTTTAACTCATTTTTTAGATTTCCAACCCAAATCTCCCACCTCCTCTATTTAAAGTATACTTGATAATCTCTAATTTCATGATGATAATGGGAGGGTTTGATTTCAAAACCTTGATCTTATACATGAAAAATACTATACCATGGTTAATGATATTAGCCTTTGATCCCGAATAGGAAGCGGAATCCCTTGATTCTTCTAACCACTTCAATGGTGGCTATGGTAAATATGAAACCAAGGCACATGATTAAGATTATCTGGAAGGGTATCTGGTTGGGTATCCAGTTTATGATGTAATAGGCGAAAATGTTGATCCAAGCCAAGTGGAAGATGTAAATGGGGAAGGACACTGCCGAAAGGTAGAGTGTTTTTAGGTTTTTAAATTCTAGGTAATGTTTACCTATTCCCATCACGCCAAGGACTCCCAGCCACATTATAGAATTTTCAAATATTTTCATTATAAATGCGCCTAGAATCGACTGAAAACTGAATTCGGTGTTAGAGTTTCCTGTGGAATTTAAGTTAGGTACACTTATCAAAAGATAGAGGACGGTTATAGCTAGAAATGAGATGAAAAGCGGCCATCTTTTATCCTCCAATTTTCGCTGGACTTCTTCATTAGCTAATAAAAAGTAGCCAAAAATAAAAACTAAAAAGAATTGTATTATGCTTTTTTCAGGGTATAAATTGAGGAAAAGGCTGCCGAAGGCTAGTGCGATGATCAGTAATAATAATTTGGGTATGGTTACCTTTTCTGGGAGAACTTTCCATTTTCCATTTTTATATTCTATGATAATGGGAAGTGCAACAAGGGACACTATAAAGAGATATAAGAGGAACCATAAGTGGCCTATAATTAGTCCTGACTTTAAATTGGGCAACCAGTGAATGAAGAAATCCGAGTAAAAGGCGAGGAAACTTCCAGTATATCCGCTGTAGAGCGAACCAAAGTATACACTTACTGGTATTACTAAGATGATCCCTGCTACTGTGGGGATTAGTAGTTTTGATATTCTTTCTTTCAGATATTCACTTGCACTTCTCTTTTTCAATGAGTAATATGTGGCTATTCCTGCTATGGTAAAAAGTAGTTGCATAAACCAGGGCGCAAGACTCAAGATGAATGTATTGGCAATAACAGAATTCGCAGCATGGAAATAATAGGATCCAATATTGCTGTAGATGAGTAAAACATGATATGGGAACAGTAACAAAATTATAAGCCAGCGCAGATTATCAAGATAATATTTTCTCATTTATAGTGC
>LGEU01000115.1 GCA_001507955.1 Methanobacteriaceae archaeon 41_258
ATTTGGTTATTAAAAGGCCGATGATCAACCCTTCCCCTTTACCATCTCTTACCAGTCCATTATCGAGTATGCTCGTATACCCAATATCCTCTAATGCTGATCCTATACTAGGATCTCTCTGATGCGCGAATATTATAGGATCCCCGGTCATGTCATGAAAATCTTCTATAAGCCTCATTTCCTTTTCGCACTTTTCCTTGTTGCTATTCGAAACTACTATTATATGGCAATCAGAGGGTATTGAACGGATCGCGCTGTCAAACAATCTTATATCCTCGTTTTTGATAGGTATTATAATAGAGAAATCTTTGAGGATATGATCAAGACTCTCCTTTGGAAAATTAAGAGCAGATAAAGTTGGACTTTTAGATCCTAATTTGATTATACGCTGTGGATAATATATTTTTATGGGACCTATATTTTCAGCGCTTTTAGGCCTTTCGACAAGCATGGGTAACCTCCTCTTTCTAATTTATTGTCAGAAGGATAGTATAAAGTTTCCCCCAGGTGTGGGGGATTTAACATTTCAAATATTAAAAAAGTGAAATGGTTGGAGGGTTTTTCTAATAGTATGAAGAAATGATGGTAGGGGGGGAGTTTCATGGCCAGGTTATTATTGGGGGTATCTCAACTTTTTCTATCCGTTTTTTTATTATTTTCGGCCAGTTATCGGCTTCGAAGCCTTTTTGGGCTAGGAATCCGAACACCCACCTTGTGAGGCCTATGCCAGTGCATCCTGTCCATATTTTTTCTCCGCGGGCTTCTCTTATTGAGAATCCCTCTATGAAGTGCGTGCCGTGTACGTTAGCTGATATGACAGCCACGCCCTTTTCTTCTCCTGGTAGTGTTATTCTCATTTCGTATTTTGGTATGTCTGGGAATTCTATGCCTCTTTCTTCTACTTTCCGCCCTTCTAGGTAGAATGGGTCGTCTCCGATTTCGGTGTACCATTCTAGTTCAAGTTCATTTGATAGTTTCTGTGATAGTTCAACGGTTTGATCTCTTATTTTTTCTGTTTGTTCTGGTGTTCCAAGCCAGACTAGTTCTATTCTTTGGAATTCGTGGACTCTGTCTAGTCCTTTAGCGCCTCCGGCTTCCCATCGGTAGGTCCATCCGCTGCGATCATAGAATTTTATTGGCAGACTTTTTTTGTCTACTATTTCATGGGATAAGAACTGATAGAATGGTTCGCATTGGGCAGGTGCGATAACATATCCCGGCTCTTTCAGGCCTTTTTTGAGCAGGTCTATGGGTATCTCTTTTTTTATTATGAGTTCTCTTTTGAATTTTTCGAAGGTTTCAGGGTCTCTGCGTGGGGC
Organism: Methanobacteriaceae archaeon 41_258; assembly: GCA_001507955.1. Classification (GTDB taxonomy): domain Archaea; phylum Methanobacteriota; class Methanobacteria; order Methanobacteriales; family DSM-23052; genus Methanothermobacter_A. The sequence goes on from LGEU01000115.1 coordinate 1,320, forward strand.
GTTGCAATAGTACATTCCCTCTGGCAGTCCTTCAAGGTATCTCATTTTTTGCATTATGGGTAGTGGTATGAGTTTTGGGAATAGGCATTCTTGGAATTTTAGTGGTTTGACGATTTTTTGGATTACAAGTTCTTCGAGGGCTCTGTGGAGGGCTGTGATGGGTGGTGTGTAAAACCATTGTCCCCTTCCTGGGAATTTTTTAACCCATCCACGTCTCATAGCCTCTTTTGTTGGGTCGTCGGTGAATAGCGGCTTGTATGGTTTGCTTTTTGCTATTATCTCCCCTGGTTTTGCCTTTGTAACCTTCACTGTTAGGTCTTCTTCAAATTCCAAGAGGTTTTGGACTTGTTTAACTACACGGTCAACAACGTGTCTTCTAAGCTCTTTTTCATCCAATGGCTTGAAACGGATCTTTAAAGTGTTTTTTTCAATTTTTAGCATGTCCACGAAGGGCAGTTTTCTGATCTCATCCAATTTTTCCCCAGGGACGCTCTGGGGTATTGTTATGCTGAAAGTATAATCATCCACGACCATTTTACGGACCCCGATATGATATTTTGGCCCTAGTAATTGTGTTAACGGTTTTTTGAGTCTTAGGAGTCCGTCATGGGCCCTCACCCTCCTACCTGATACTATTGTCAATCGGATTTCTTTGTCCTTGAGCTCCCATTGGGTTATCTTTGAAGCTTCTTTTTCTTCCTTTGAACCCCTTAACAGCAAGTCTTCGTTGGCTTTTTCTATGAATTTTTTTATCTCTTCTGTTGCGGGTGACGCATTTCTATTGAGGATCATCCTTCCTTTGAGTTTAAATTTCATTTGATCACCATATTTTCAATTATCATCTCAGATACCAGTAGGTCGTCGATACTTTGACGTATACTACCTATGGATTCCCCTTTTAACTTGAATATTATGCTATTATCTAGTATTTCACCATCTATGAAACCTCGATTGTCTGGTTCAAGGGCTTTAAATGTTATCCGAGCAATTTCATTGTTTTCATAATTTAATCTGATTTTTACCTTTATTATCATTGGGCACGTCCCTACCTGTGGGGGTGTTATGATATTTTCAAATTTTTGTAACTTAAGAATATTATTTGGGTGATCCATGGGATAAAAGTTTATTAAGGGAGGTGGAGAAATTCATTTTAATAAGGTAGATTTTTATCATATAAAATATGAGGGAGGATTATTATGGTCCGTGCATATACTAGACGTGAATATATTAGGAAGATTCCGGGAGTGAAGATAGTCCAGTATGATATGGGCAATTTGTCAGGTTCTTTTCCTTTATCCTTAAGTTTGGCTGTTAAAGCTCCTGCCCAGATCACACATAATGCTCTTGAAGCGGCGAGGATAGCCTCGAATAGGTACATGCAAAGGAAAGCTGGTAGGATGGGCTACCATTTGAAGATTAGAGTCTATCCACACCATATCATAAGGGAGAATCCGATGGCCACGGGTGCTGGGGCCGACCGTGTGCAGGATGGTATGAGAAAGGCCTTCGGCAAACCAGTAAGCTCTGTTGCATTAGTCAAGAAAAACCAGAGAATAATGACAATTGAGACTAATAAGAGAAACTTCAAAGATGCTAAAGAGGCTCTTAGAAGAGCTGCGATGAAGTTCCCAGTACCCTGCAAGATAATAATCGACCGAGGAGAAGAACTTATCAAATAAATACCATCTATCCCTTTTTGTGATAATATGAAGTTCGTGGCTTTTTTTGAAGAACTCACCAAGGATGATGTGCTTATCGCTGGAGGTAAGGGGGCTAACCTTGGTGAACTAACCCAAGCCGGCATACCAGTTCCCCCAGGTTTTGTTGTGACATCTAAGACTTATGATAAGTTCATGAAGGACACTGGCTTGTTCCCAGAGGTTATGGGCTTGCTTGAGGACTTGGACGTTAATGATACAAGGGAACTTCAGAGAGTCTCCGAGGAAATAAAAGATATTATAGTATCTACTGAAGTGCCCGAGGACATACAAACTATTATAATAGAATCCTATAATGTTCTATGCCAGCGCATAGGCCGAGAGGATGTATATGTTGCTGTGCGTTCATCCGCAACGGCAGAGGACTTGCCAGAGGCGTCATTCGCCGGCCAACAAGAAACTTTCCTCAACATAAAAGGGGCGGAGGATGTGCTGAAGCATGTTCAGAAGTGTTGGGCTTCACTATTCGAGGCGAGAGCGATATTCTATAGGGAGCAGAACAACTTCGACCATGCAAAGGTTTCAATTGCAGTGGTTGTCCAGGAGATGGTGAATGCGGAAAAGGCTGGTGTAATGTTCACAGCACACCCTTCCACAGGCGAAGACATCTTATTAATAGAGGCGTCATGGGGTCTGGGAGAGGCTGTAGTCTCAGGGGCGGTTACCCCAGACACATATTCAGTTGATAAAGCTACAGGGGAGCTTTTAGATTTCAAAGTGGGTGAAAAGAATGTGATGTTCAAGAGAGAAGATGGTAGAACAGTTAAAATCCCAGTACCAGATGATATGAGGGAAAAGAGGGTTTTATCAGATGAGGAAATAGCGAAACTTGCAGACCTTGGAAGGAAAATCCACGAACATTATAAATTCCCCCAGGACACAGAGTGGGCCATAGAAGAAGGAAAAGTATACATGTTACAATCAAGGCCAGTTACAACATTGAAAGAAATGGAAGTCCCTGAAGAAAGAGAAATAGAAGAAGAGAAAAAGATCATATTAAAGGGCCTGGGTGCTAGTCCAGGCCTAGCTTCTGGTAAAGTTAAGATAATAAAGGATATAGATGAACTTGACAAGATACAGGCAGGGGACATACTCGTAACCGTGATGACCACACCAGATATGGTGCCTGCGATGAGAAGAGCCAGCGGCATCCTAACAGACGAAGGAGGCGTCACATGTCATGCTTCAAT
>LGEU01000116.1 GCA_001507955.1 Methanobacteriaceae archaeon 41_258
AAGATAAGGATGCTATAATATTAGCTCACAATTACCAGAGGAAGGAGATTCAGGAGATAGCGGATTTTTCAGGCGACTCATTAGAGTTATGTATAGAAGCTTCAAAAATCCACAAACCTATAGTAGTTTTTTGTGGTGTTGACTTCATGGCTGAAACAGCCAACATTCTAAACCCTGACAAGAAGGTATTAATCCCAGACAGAGAAGCGGAATGTCCCATGGCACATATGCTTTCCTTAAAAAAATTGAAAAAAGCTAAAAAGGAACATCCAGATGCTGCGGTAGTATTATATATTAACACCCTCGCCGAGGCAAAAGCAGAAGCAGACATACTATGCACTTCTGCAAACGCAGTAGAGGTAACTGAAAGCCTGAAAGAGGACAAGATACTATTCGGACCCGACAAGAACCTAGCATGGTATGTTTCACAACGCACCGACAAGGAAATCATACCAGTACCAGAAGACGGCCACTGCTATGTCCACAAAATGTTCACAGCAGAGCAAGTCAGAAAACTAAAAAAAGAATACCCGAACGCAGAGGTGCTAATACACCCAGAATGCGACCCAGAAGTCCAGGAATTGGCAGATATGATACTAAGCACTGGGGGCATGCTGAGAAGGGTTGGAGAATCTTCAAATCGGGACTTTATAATAGGGACAGAAGTAGACATGACCACAAGAATCAAAATGGAATTCCCAAACAAAAACCCCATACCATTATCTAGGGAGGCCATCTGCGACCCCATGAAACTACACACACTCCCCAGGGTGAAAAACTCACTCCTCAAGGAAAAACATGTGGTCAAAGTCCCGGATGAGATAGCTAAAAAGGCCAAAAGGGCTGTTGAGAGGATGTTAGAGGTATCAGCATAAGGATCATATTTTTATAAGATGATACTCCCGTGATCCAAGACCAATCTCCTCAGCATATACCAGCTGGTATCTTGAATCAACCTCACTCCACACCCCCCTGAACTTATCAGCACCCTCCTCAAAATTCTTCTCAAGTATAGAAGCCTTGAAGCCCACTTGCTCGTTCACAAGATCATAACTTGCAGCGTCTATCGCAACAGGATCCCTTGAGGCCAATATCCCTATATCTGGTACGATCGGATAATCACTCCAAGGTACGCAATCACAGTCAGGTGTTATGTTCGTAAGGAAATTAAAATATGCAACCTTATCCTCTTTACCTTTAATAGCGCCAAGTGAATATTCTATCATCCTCTCAATAAATATTGGCACATCCTCCTCCCAATTAAGATCATAAACCTCATTTGGGCAAATGTCCACACAATTCATACAAGCTATACACTTATCATAGTTTATCTTCACACCATCCTCAACGAGGGTGAGAGCCTCAACGGGACACTCCCCCACACAAACACCACAAAGATCACAACCCCCTCCTATTATTGGTTTTGCACATTCATGCTGTTCCAGTTTCCCACTTATTGTTGAACAACCCATTGCAAGGTTTTTAAGAGCCCCTCCAAAACCACTTATCCCATGGCCCTTAAAATGTGACACTACAACCATCCCAGAAGCTTCATAAATGTCACCAGCTATCTTCACAACATCAAAATGCTTCTGGTTCACCTCCACGACCCTCTCATTTCCCCCATGGAGTCCATCCGCGATTATAAGCGGAGCCCCGACAACAGCATAGTCAAAACCGTTTAGTATTGCTGTGATAAGGTGATCCACCGAGTCATGCCTCGAACCATAATACAACGTATTTGTATCCGTCAAAAAAACCTTCCCAGCACTCTCTTTAACCTTATCGACGATATACCTTAAAAGCACGGGACTTACAAAAGAATCATTCCCCCTTTCGCCAAAATGGACCTTCAAGGCCACTACATCATCCTCTGAGAAAATATTCTCACATACATTATCAAAAAGTCTCTGTATTTTACTCCCCTTATTCTCATCGGCAGACCGTGCCCTCAAGTCCGTGAAATAAACCTTAGATACCATACGAATATTCCCCCCTATAAGATATAACCTTTACAAAGATATATAATCCCCCCGGTGACTGTAAAAAGAATTGTGCCCCTAACCCTTTCAGAAGCGCTCCTGCTTGAACAGCCAAACTAAAACAAAAAAAAGAATCACTAAACCTTAAATATAATATTAACATAATTGTTATGTACTAGAAGGTGGAGAACTTGAAGAAATCTAAATCTACATTTTCTAAAAGTCTTTTTTTTTTTTTGGTTGCTATTTTGTTTTTATGTGCAGGTGATGCATCGGCGACTCAATGGGAAGTAGGTTCTGGTCAGATTTACACCACCATACAATCAGCAATTGATAATTCCAACACCCTCAATGGTGATGTGATCAATGTACACAGTGGAACCTATCACGAGGATGTTATTGTAAACAAAAAACTCACCATACAAGCCAATACAGGTGACAGAGTGGAAATAAACCCAACCAACACAGCATTCACCCTTGTAAATGACAGTACTGGTGATGGTGGCAGCACGATAAGCGGGTTCATATTAAACAACCCACAGAATGGGACCGGAATTAATATAAGTACAAATGATTGTACCATTAAAAATAATAAGATTAACGGTGGTAAAACAGGGATCGTTGTTTCGGGAGGCAACACCACAATCATAGACAATGTTATTTCTGGCCAAAGTGAAAATGGTATATTAGGTAACCTTTCCCATGGTTTTTTCACAGTTTCTGGAAATCACATATTAAACATGAATGGTGAAGGAATCATATGTGGGGTTACTGTTTCCACAAATGGGACTTTAACCAATTTTAATCTCATTGGGAACACATTGTCCAATATAAGCACATCTAATGGTGCCATATTTGGATTCCAACTGGGAAAGAGCAAGGGTGCTGGTGGAAATCCCGAGCTGGCCAATGTAATCAATTTAATGGTTACTGGGAACATCATCGAGAGTGTCAGTGCTTCCAGTGCCATTATGGGAATGGAAATAGTCAGTAACAGTATTAATGCCATGATTTCCAGTAATAAAATCTCCCATTTACAAGGGTCGGCCGGCAGTTCTGTCTATGCACTCGAAGCTGCCATAATAGGAAATGGGACTGTTAAAATCTCTAAAAATATAATATCTCACATAGTGGCGGGGCAACAGGCAGTTGGGATGGTAATCGTCGCCATGGGGGATCTAAGCCTGGAAAATAACCAAGTTTCCAGTATCAGCAAAGCCAAGGCATCAGTAGCCATGCTAGGTTTGGGCTTGTTAAATAATGCAACCTTGAAGAATAACAGTGCTTCAGATATCACCTCTCCCAGTATAGCTGCAGGTATTGTGGGTGTTGCTTTAGCACATCTTGACATGATCCATAACAGGGTAAATGGAGTAAATGGAACTAATGATGTTTCCATGGTAGCTGCTGGTTTTAACACCACCAAAGTTACTGGTAACAACATAGAGGGGGATGGTGCAGGAATAGGTATCGTAATCTGCTCACCCAATGGGACAATAAACTACAACCATATCACCAATTATAACTATTATATCCAGAACTTTTTATTTTCCAACTTCGGACCCAGCATTGATGAAATGCTTAAACCCCTTGATGATGCCATTAAAAAACATCCAGAACTAGAACCCATCCTAAAACCTATACGGGACGATTTAGACAAGCTCTTACATCAGCTGGAAAACAGTAACACCAATGCCCGCTACAACTGGTATGGCACCAATAGCCCAGATGCCGCTAAATTCTTCCTTGGCAACGGAACCCTAAACTATTATCCATGGCTGGTTCTGAATATCAGCGCCAATCCATCCACTATAAATCTTGGTGAAACTTCAACCATTACCGCTAATGTCTACCATGATGTGGCGGGTGGTGATCACAGTGCAGATGCTGCATTATTCTTCAGCGGCCCCAGAGTGACCTTCACAACCAACCTGGGAAACTTGGGTAGTAAATCAATAACAGTCCCCTGGGTCAATGGTCTAGCAATTGCAATTTTAAGGGCCGATGAAGGCCCGGGTAGTGCTACACTCACTGCCGCAGATTACCAAATCGTTCAAACCATTGTAAATATTCAAGGAGCTCCAGGTCCTGCTAAAACGACAAATATTACCAGTGTCGTGGGGATGGAAATAACAGGCTCGCCACTGGCAGGGATAATAATTTCTATTCTTCTAGTCCTTGGAGGATTAACATCCGCCAAAAAAATGGTATGGGTTTAAT
>LGEU01000117.1 GCA_001507955.1 Methanobacteriaceae archaeon 41_258
TGTTTATACATTTTCTTAAAAGCTTCAATTGGTTCTGTATCAGGGCCTATTGTTATAACTTCTGGGTTCATAGCCTCTTTAACCTTCATTTTTAACGCCCGCCGGATAAACCTTGCCTGTAAAGGTGTGGGGGGCGGGCTTCTCACCTCCTTTAAATTTTAAATACAGACATTAGCTTATAGGAGCCAGCCTTTAAAGATTGTCATCTAGTCCTATGCAGAGGTTTGATGGATCACCTTCCAAAGCCCCCAACTTCAATTAAGGGGGATTAGTTCACCCTAATACTAATAAACTTAAAGCTATTGGATGGATGTGTCCCTTTCCTGGTTTGTTGCCCCCACACAATCAATATGGTGTGTAGGTTCATCTGATCTAAACTTTGGAGCTCCGTAGCATGCGCATGGATTATTTTAGTGGGTTGATAAATTAAACTTTAAATATTATGTTAGATTATTAATATAATATTTTAGTATAAATCTAGAGGAGGGATAATAGGTGATGCGTATAAGCATGTCATTACCAAAGGATCTGCTTAATGAATTTGATGAGGTATTACGTGATAGGGGCTATCAGTCAAGGTCTAAGGGTATAAGGGATGCTATAAAAGATTATATAGTCCGTTATCAGTGGATGAAGGAGATGGAAGGAGAGAGGGTGGGTGTGATCGCAGTAATTTATGACCATCACTATACTGGGGTCATGGAAGACCTTGCGGACATACAACATGCCTACCGCGAGTATATAAGTGCTGTCATGCATGTTCACATGACAGAAAGGCACTGCCTAGAGGTCATAGTGGTCAGGGGAGATGTTGAGAAAATCCGTGAACTGACAGAGAAGATGATGAGACTTAAGGGCGTTGAACATGTGAGGCTCATAAGCACATCCACAGGCAAGGACATAGAACACGAAAAATGAAATTTCTCGTGACAACGTACCATCACGACCTCCTAAAGGATTATGAAAGACTTTCGGGTTTTTATGAGGCTATAAGAGAACATGCCCATGGCATAGTCTATGATATAGGTGCCGGGAGCGGGATACTATCCTACTTCGCGGCACCATATTCTAAAACTGTTTTTGCAATAGAAAAGGATGAAAAAATAGCATCATACGCCGCCAGCAACCTTGCAAACCTCCCCAATGTGAAGGTAGTTCACGCTGATGCTCTCTCATATAATTTCCCCCTTCAAGCAGATACCATAATCTGTGAAATGCTAGATACAGCCCTCATAGACGAAGAACAAGCACCCATAATAAACAAATGCTTAAAACATCTGAAAGAAGGCGGGCAGATGATACCCTATGGTGTTATCAACGGGGTTGAAGCGATAGAAATGGACTCAGAGACGATCAGATACGATGAAAACTACGAATACAAGACTAAAGGAAGATTAATAATCTACGATAATATAAGATTCAAGGAAAAAATAAATGAAAAATTTAAGAAAACGTTCAAAATCCCGGCGAATGGTAAAGCCAATGGATTAAAAATAACCACATTCACACTACTTACAGAGAATATCATAGCAGGCCCAACCCAGATGATGAACCCACCACTACTTATACCAATAGAAGAAATCAAAGAAGAAAATTACATGATAAAAGTCACCTTATCCTATAAAATGGGAGGAGGGCTCAACACAATAAAAGCCAAAATCAAAGACATAGAGGACCAGAACACATGAACATAAAAAAAGGACTTGAAAAATTCCTAAAAAACCATGGGAAGGTTCTTATTCTCACTGTTGGAAACGAATTAAGGGGAGACGATGGACTAGGACCGGCCATCGCGAAAAAACTTTCAAAAAATGAAAACCTCATAATCATAGATGGTGGCACAGTACCCGAAAACTTCACAGGGAAAATCAAAAAAGAGAACCCAACCCATATCATAATCATAGATGCTGTGGAGATGGGAGCCAAACCAGGCACGATAAAAATCATAGAAAAGGATAAAGTAGCCAATTACAACATATCAACCCATGCAATGCCACTATCATTCCTCATAGAATACCTACAAGCTCATAAAGATTATAGGATAATCCTAATCGGGATACAACCCAAAAGGTTAGACTTCTCCACTAGAATATCAGAGCCCGTAAGAAGATCCATGGAAAGGCTCATCGCAATCCTCAACAAAACAATCCAGTGATAATAATGAAAATACTATTTATCGGCGCCCGCCTATTCAATGACGTGGCAGATTATGCCAAGAGGATGGGAATAACCACAATTCTCACAGAATCCAACCCAAAAGCCCCCAACTTGGACCTAGCAGACAAACACTACATAGTGCCAAGAGGCATGGACACACCTACAGAAATAGCCCTCCGCGAAGACGTGGACGCGATAGTGCCGCTCATAGGCGTGGATCCGCCACTAATCGAAGTTGCAAAGATGAAAGAAAAACTAGAAAAAGAATACAACATACCAGTAATAGCATCAAACACAAAAACCACCATAATATCCACCAATAAAATAAAAACAAAAGAATTCTTCAAAGAAAACAATATAAAAACTCCAAACTATCATATAATAGAGGATAAAATCCCGGAGACAAGTTATCCCACAGTCCTCAAACAAGAAAAAGGGCAAGGCGGCCAAAACCTGCTAATAGCAAAGAATAAAGAAAGTATAAAATCCTACCTCAAAATTTATAAAAAGGCCATAATGGAAGATTATATCAATGGCCATGAAATCTCAGTAGAAGTCCTAAGATGGGATGATAAATCATTCCCCATAGTAGTAGTAGACAAAGGCAAAACAACAACAAAGGGGATACACCCACTCCAAAAAGTGAAAAAAGCCCCCGCAGATATCCCAGGATTAAACAATAAAAAAGTATTAAGATTGGCCCAGAGGATAACAGAAAAGCTCCAAGCAGAAGGAAACACAGACATCGACATGATATTCCACCCAGAAAGCCGAGAACTGTACACCATTGAAGTCAACACAAGACCAAGCGGTACAAGATATTTATCAGCCGCCTCAACAGGAATCCACCCATTAGAACAACTCATTAACATGGCCATGGGCGAATGGAAACAGAAAAAACTCGTCCGCAGAAAATTCCACGCACTAGAAATACCAGTAGGAGAATTTGAATATAATAATCCGCCAAGAACCTTCAAAGGCGAAAACAGTTGGATACTCCACGGGCCGGAAGGTCACAAGAGAATAACCATAAGATCCACCAATAAAAAGAAAACCAAAGAAATCCTTAAAAAATTAAATATAAGGTTGATAAAATGATCCCAAAACTCATGGAAATCCTCATCACCACAATAACACTCTCAATAATATTCACATTCTTTGTAAGGAAAACATTAAAGGAAGCACATATTACTGACAAGCCAATTGTCACAGAACATAAACATAAAACGGGAACCCCAACAATGGGCGGTTTAGGGATGCTACTTGCTATAATATGTATAACAATCCCATTAAAAGATAACTTGAATCTCATCCTAACAACCCTCATAATAATAGTATCAGCCCTTATAGGTTTACTTGATGACCTACTCGGTCTAAGGACGAGAGAAGTTCAAAAGATCATAAGGAACATATCCAATAGACCCGTTGAGATAGGCCAACTCATACTAAAACCTGGTGAAGAAGCTAGAGTCGCAACGCCAAAGGCGAAATCCGATTTTAGAAGACTCAAAGGGAAGGATCTCATATCAGTAGTGGGGGAGGTTCCCATCAAATATGAGATCAGGGAACGAGACAAGATAATCGTACAGTGCCTACCAGGGGTTCTGCTCGTGCTTTCAGGTGCCGTGACAGGCCTTGGAGGATTCCAACTTGGAATATTCATGATACCCATTGTAGTGTTTGGTGTGATAGGGGCTATAAATGCCGTTAATCTTATAGATGGAATGGATGGTATGGCAGCTGGTATAATGGCCATAGCATCCGCCTCCTGTGCACTATTTCTTTATTTGAATTCCCAGCCCATGGAGGCCGTGCCATTCATTGTACTTGCAGGTTCAAGTATAGGCTTTTTAGTGTTCAACAAGTACCCAGCATCCATATTTATGGGTGATACTGGATCATTCGCCCTTGGAGG
>LGEU01000118.1 GCA_001507955.1 Methanobacteriaceae archaeon 41_258
CTAAATTGTTAACCTCCACCATCACAAACCTCTGAGCCCATGTCAACCTCTTCAAGATCCTCTCGCATCTTTTTAAGCTTCTTAAGATGCTTCTCTATCCTTTCTCTCTTTTCAGATTCTTTTCTTTCAAATTCTGCCTTGTCCACCACTTCAAGATACTCAGTGTTGTACCATAGGTCTGAGTCGACGAGCCTAGCCCATCCCTGATTATCCTCTACTTTTAGACCTGAAACCTCCCCTGTAGTACCTGTGCCAGTATATCTCACAACAGATCCTACGGTTATTGTTTTTCCTCTTCCATCAACAATCTCCAATACAACACCCCCAGTTCTATTCTTCTTTTTCAGGTGAGAGTTTAGTCGGTTTCTCCTTAGGAATCTGCGAGACTTCCTCAGCCTCCTCAGACACTATATTAATCAGGACGTAATCGCCTACCTTCTGTATTTTGTCAATACTTACCATGAATGTTTGCGGTTTGAGGGATAATTCTCCCTTGGATATGATCACAGAATTTATAGTCGCATTCTCAGGGTCTATGTCCATATCAGATACTTTTCCCACCTCAAAAGCGTTTTTATCAAGAACTTTTTTACCCAAAAATTCAGAAACCAACATCAAAACACCAACATTCGCTTATTTCGTAGAAATATATATTTTCTATAGGATAAAAATTTTATCCATGAAAACGTCTATAAAAATATTCAAGATCTTTGACATACCTATAGAATTAGATTTTTCATTCTTAATATTGATAATATCCATATATTTTTTGGCATTTTTGGAGCTCATCTCATTAGAGCTTGCTGTACTTATAACTTTGATCTTTGTGACCGTTGTCATCCATGAACTGGCACATTCATATGTAGCACGCCGTTTCGGCGTTAAAATAGAGAAAATACTCCTACTCCCCATAGGTGGTATTGCTAAGATGGAGGAAATACCCCGGGTGCCCCGTCAAGAACTGTTAATATCCATCGCAGGACCCTCCACGAACTTGATAATAGCAGCCACCCTCTATGGTATAGGATCGATGGGAATATTCCCACATGCGATAACAGAATTTATAGCCAATTTCATACTAGTAAATGTGGTGCTGGCACTATTCAACCTGATATCCGCATTCCCAATGGATGGTGGTAGGATACTAAGAGCGTTATTAGCAGAGAAGATGAGCTACTTACGTTCAACAGAAGTCGCCGCAAACCTTGGGAAATTCCTCGCCATACTCATGGCAATGGCCGGAATCTTCTTCAACCTATTCCTCATACTAATAGCACTCTTCATTTATATAGGCGCCGAACAAGAATATAGACTGGTATTCATATCATCCCTGCTTGAAGGGGTTAAGGTAAGTGATGTGATGACACCAGACCCTATAACGCTCAAACCATCCTCCACTGTTAGAGAAGCACTTGAAACCGTATTCAAATACAAGCACATGGGATACCCAGTAACAGAAAATGGTGAACTTAAGGGTATAGTAACGTTCCATGATTTATCAAGCGCCGATGAAAATACTCCTGTCAGCGAAGTGATGACAGAGGATGTTATCACAGTAAATATTAACGATGATGCCATGATAGCCCTGGAAAAATTAACCAGCCACGACCTTGGAAGATTACCAGTAGTGAAAGAGGGTAAACTCGTCGGGATAATATCAAAGACAGACCTTATAAGAACTCTTGACATCATGCGAAGAACAAAAACGTAAAGGAGGAAATCCAAAGGATGGAAAGTGCCTGTCGCTTAATAATAGAGGAAATCATCAAAGGAAAAGTAAATACAAGAGAAGAACTCGAAAAGGTGAAACGCCAAGTCTGCAAGGACTTCAAACTTAAAAAATTCATAAGCAATTCCACAATCCTAAAATATGCCACAAGAAAAGAAAGAAAGATCATCGAAGAATTCCTAAGAAAAAAACCTACACGAACCATCTCAGGAGTTGCAATAGTAGCAGTAATGTGCCAACCCCACCCATGCCCCCATGGAAGATGCTTATACTGTCCAGAAAGCAAAAAAGCACCCCCAAGTTACACAGGGGAAGAACCAGCAGCACTCAGAGCAAGAATGTACAAATTCCACCCATACCACCAAGTATATAATAGACTAGAACAACTCCACAGCATAGGACACCCCACAGATAAAGTGGAACTAATCATAATGGGAGGAACATTCCCATCCCAGACACTATGCTACCAAGAATGGTTCATAACACAATGCATAAAGGCAATGATAGACTTCGGAGCCAAAATCAAAGACTTCAAAATAAAACTACCAAGTTACCAGGATCACATACCCCTAGAGGATGTTCAATCAATCAATGAAAAAGCACCCATAAGATGTGTTGGCCTCACATTCGAGACAAGACCAGACTATTGCAAAGAAGAAGACGTGGATAGGATGCTATCACTTGGCGCCACAAGAGTAGAACTCGGAGTCCAAACAATATACAACCATATATACCAGAGGATAAAAAGGGGCCATAGCATCCAAGATGTTATAGAATCCAATAGGATCCTGAGAGATTCTGGGATCAAAGTTGCAATGCATCTAATGCCCGGCTTATTCGCAGATTTTGAAAAGGATCTCAGAATCTTCAAAAGACTATTCTCAGACCCATCATTCAAACCCGACATGATAAAAATATACCCATGTCTCGTTACAAAGAACAGTCAACTATACCACTTATGGAAAAAAGGAGAATATAAGCCATATAATACAGAAGAAGCGGTTGAATTAATCGTTCAAATAAAGAAAATGCTACCAAAATGGGTTCGCACAATGAGGATACAACGTGACATACCATCACACCTAATCGTTGATGGGGTTAAAAAATCAAACCTTGGAGAAATAGTCTACAAAAAACTCAAAGAGGAAGGCGTACAATGCCAATGCATAAGATGCAGAGAAATAGGGCACAGATTGTCAGAGGGGGCCAGTATAAACCCAGAAAACATAACACCCCTAAAAGAGGCCTACAAGGCAACCGGTGGAAAAGAATTCTTCCTCTCATACGAAGACCCTGAAAATAATATCCTCATCGGATTCCTCAGGCTAAGACTACCATCTAAGAAGGCCCACAGAAGAGAAGTTAACGAAAAAACGGCGCTAGTAAGAGAATTACACGTTTATGGGCCCATGCTCCCTATCGGCGAACCCGGAGAAGGCATCGGACAACATTCAGGATATGGTGAGAAATTATTATCCTGGGCAGAAGAACTAGCCATCGAAAATAGTAAGGAAAAAATATTAATCACAAGTGGAATAGGGGTGAGAGACTATTACAGGAAACTTGGATATGAAAGAGAAGGCCCATACATGGCAAAAATGTTAATATGAGGGGAATATAATGGAAAAGGAAAGTTTTGCGCGTCTTATAGATCATACAAATGTGAAGGCCGATGCAAAAATAGATGAGATAATAAGATTATGTAAAGAGGCCATCCACTACGGATTTGGCTGTGTAATGGTAACTCCAACTAATGTTAAACTAGCATCCCAGATACTCAAAGGGACACCAGTAAAAGTAGGTTCTGTCATAGGATTCCCAACAGGCAGCACCACCCCCAAGGTAAAAGCTTTTGAAGCCAAAGAAGCTATAAAAAATGGTGCCAGTGAATTAGACATGGTCATAAATATAGGGGCGCTAAAATCCAGAGAACTAGACCTTGTCATTGATGATATAAAAGGGGTAGTTAAAGCCTCCAATGACAATATCGTTAAAGTCATCATAGAAACAGCATACCTAACAGAAAAAGAAAAGATACTAGCCTGCAAGATAAGCAAAAAGGCTGGTGCAGATTATGTTAAAACATCAACCGCCTATTGCAACCTCAAAGGAGCCACTTTAGAGGATGTGAAACTGTTGAGATCCGTGGTAGGGAAAAATATGGGTGTTAAGGCCTCTGGTGGCATAAGAGATCTTAAAACCGCACTTGCCATGATAGAAGCAGGAGCCGATAGAATAGGAACCTCAAGTGGTGTTCAGATAATCAAAGAATGGGAAAATCTAATGTCAACCACCTCCCCTTAACAGAAGATTTGGACTGTTCAAC
>LGEU01000119.1 GCA_001507955.1 Methanobacteriaceae archaeon 41_258
GAAAAACTTGGAAGATTTGACGCGATCCTCATACCAGGAGGCTTCGGTGAAAGAGGAATCGATGGAAAGATATATGCTGCAAAATATGCACGAGAAGAGAAGGTTCCAATATTCGGGATATGCCTTGGAATGCAATGTATGGTAATAGAATTCGCACGTCACAAAGGCCTTGAGGGCGCTCATAGCACAGAATTTGATAATAAAACACCATACCCTGTAATCGATATGATGGAAGAACAGAAAAAGATCAAGAAAATGGGGGGTACAATGCGCCTAGGAGCCTACAAATGCAAACTAAGACCCGGGACAATCGCCCACAAGGCATACAAGAAAGATTTTATAAGTGAAAGGCACAGACACCGCTATGAACTTAACAATGAATACAGGGACCGATTAGAGAAGGATGGGCTTGTAATAGCGGGGACAACACCAGACAATTTCCTAGTGGAGATCATAGAACTAGAGGATCATCCATGGTACCTAGGATGTCAATTCCATCCAGAATTTAAATCACGACCAAACAAGCCACACCCGCTCTTCGTATCATTCCTAGAAGCAGCTATAAGGAATAGTAGGCCGTGATCGCAATGTATCTAATTTTACCAGTTCTAGTAGCATTGTTAGCTAGTTTATACGCTGCATATAGTGACCTTAAGGAGGGTATAATCCCTAACAGGTTAACATTCCCACTCATAGGCTTTGGTATACTACTAGACGCTATTTTCAGCTACCAATTAGGGGATGCAATGTTTTTTGTTTATGCAATAATATTCACTGGTATGGTTTTTATACTCTGTTATATCCTCTGGAGGTTGGGTGCTTGGGCTGGCGGTGATGTTAAATTGTTCACTGGCCTTGCAGCACTTTTACCATTTCAGCCATCTTTGGTACGGTATTCTGTCCTGGGAGTGTCTTTTCCCATCATAGCATCTTATCCATTCCCATTAACTTTAATAATAAATAGTATATTGGGTATACTCCCATTCCTCATACTTTTCATTTTTTATATAATATTTAATTATAAGAGGCATTTGCTTGAAGAGCTTCTAGAACCTATAAAAGATTATAAAACCTCTTTAATCTTCGCCTTTGTCATAATATCAGCCATAACATTGACGTTGATGATAACATCTATTTTTTCGCTGCAGATCCTCTTACTCATATTTATTCTAATCTATATCCTTACAATGATAATATCAAAACTACCAAAGAAACTGAAGATCATGATAATATCTATCGTAACTTTATATTCTGTCTATCAAAACCCACAATTAACAATAATTGGAATATTAACTTTATGGGCTTCTATAATCATATTACAGATTATAAGGAAACTTCTTGGTAAAGTGAGCAGAGAGGCCCTACAAGACAAAGTAAGAATAGAAGAGCTTGAGGATGGGATGATACTAGCCCACAAACTCTACAAGGAAAACGACAAATATTATTTCGATGATAGAAGCTTTCTAGACAAAATTAAAGAGGCTGTAAGAACAGGCAACCTAAAGAGCCTATACCCAGGGAAACTCGTATTAACATCCATGGCCGCAGGTCTTACAAGAGAGGATATTAAACTGCTAGTAGAACTTGCAGAAGAGGGTAAGATCCCTAAGAAGATAATGATAAAGAAGGGTGTTCCATTTGCCCCAGCAATATTCATAGGCTTAATATTTTCCCTATTTATAGGAGACATTGCAATGCTACTTTTAAAAATCTTTAGTATGATAAGAGGAATAAACTAATATATTTGATTACGGAAATAGATAATACTATGATGGATGAGAAGGGTCAGGTTTCAGTTGAATATCTTATGCTGATCTTTGTGGCCATACTTATACTCGGAACCATAACCCTACCCTTGGTTGGTAAGGCGATAGATGCTAGTAATGATGTTTCAAGGGCATCAGATGCAAAAATCGCAGTTGAGACTATTGCAAACGCGGCTGATGTCGTATACGCGAATGGACCCGGGGCTAAAAGGACTGTTAGCTTTTATATACCCCAAGATGGTACGTTGGGTTGCGATAACAATATGATATATTTCACTATAAAATTCAGTAACAATACTATGCGGAATATAACAGCCATAACACAATATAATATAACATCAAATAGCGTGCAATTGACAAAGGGATGGCATAACGCAACTATCACATGGCCCATAAACACAAGATCTATAGTAATTGCGATAGTCTAAAAAAAGTTTGAGAGGTCTAATTATGGGATTTTTTTCCACACTAGGCGAAATTGTCATAAATTTCTTTTATCTGATAGGCACCTTTATCATTGAACTCATAAAATTACCAGAAAGGATAAGAGCAGGGACTATTAGAGAAAATATTAAAGAAATATTCAGGAAATGGGGTGAAATAGGCTCAGCAGATGTCTCCAAGATTAAAATAATGAAGAAGGCCAAAATCAAGAACATCTCAGAAGATGATGCGCCAATCATGGTTAAGGGCACTCGCTTTCATCCTTCAGAAAAAGAGAATACTATCCTAAGACTTCAAATATCGGCTGTAGCATTTATCACTGTCTCAATACTATACTCCCTTAATCTTATTTCATTTATCATATTCGCTCTTTTGGGAGTCTCGATTATATTTTTGATATCTTATATCCTTCATTATCAAGTTAGAGTCATGTATGTGGAGGATTTTAATGCCTATAGAGATTTCTTCATAATGTATATAATGGTAGGATTCCTTATAGTATTAGTCGCGAACAACCCCGCTTTTTCTACATCATTCTTTTTCGCATTTTTCCCATCACTTAGCATCCTCATATTCGCAGTAATCGCTGTTGTAACAGTATTTTTAATATTTAGAGTAAGATATTATAGAGATTACACATTAGGAGAGGTTATAGAGGCTGGTAAGAACACGTCATATGTACGTGTGGACTATGATATAAGATCAAATGTGAAACCAGACACTTATATCGTTGAAAATAATGGATTTAAAGTTAAGGAAAATGATATTGTGAAATTAGCAATTGAAGGTTCGCTATTTAGTGCAAGGGGTAATCAACCGACAAAAATAATAGAAATAGTATCTAAACAACGATAGTATAGGTCCTGTCACCTACTTTAACGGTATTATAATTTAACTGGCTCCCTCCAATATCAAGGATGGATTTTATTGTCCTATTAATCACAAATGGTTTATAGTTTTCAGGTAATGGCCGGTCAAATACTAAGGTGATGGTTTTATCCTTTTCACCTGTTACTCTGATACTCTCTAATTTGATCGGTTGCATTGAAACATTAGAATATACAATTTCAGTGGCAGCTGTGGAAGCCCCTTCCCTAACAGATGATATAATATTATTTTCCTCCATCTGAGGACCTATAAAAGATGCGAAAACTAATATTATAATCAAGATAAATGACACTATTAAAACAAATTCCGCAGAAACTTGGCCCTGCCTACCAATTATCATAATAATATATTATATTATAAAAGATATATAAAATGAATGGGGGTGAGTATTTGAAAATTATAAAAGATAAACAGGGTTTCGTATTTTCACTCGATCTTTTGTTAGCCCTTATTCCGCTCACAATACTCTTCGGCACATTAGTAATAAGCATGGATAATATAACATATCTTTCCCAGAGCACTATATTCCAAAGCTCTTTGGAAAGACACGCCTCTGACGTGGCTGATGCGCTCGTAGAGACTTCGGGAGTCCCATATAATTGGGAACAGACAGGTAACCCATCCACCATCGGCCTCGCGAGATATGATCTAACGAAAAATCTCAGTGAGAAAAATTATCTGGCCCCCGCTAAGGTAGCTGCAATGGATGCTGACGAACTAGGAGAACTCATAGGACCAGAATATGACTTTTTCCTCAATATAACAACAACAGATGGTCTGAACATAAAAACCCTAGGCTCCTACAATGAGAGCGCCCCGAACATTGCGAGGGTTGAAAGGTTCGTTCTCACAACCAAACTTGAACGTATAACATCCCTAGAGGGACTTATAAGGGA
>LGEU01000120.1 GCA_001507955.1 Methanobacteriaceae archaeon 41_258
GTGTTACAATAGAAAGTGATGGTAGATTACATGGTGTGGAAGTGGACTTACATGATAGTCCTGATCTGTTGCCTACAATAGCCGTCCTCGGAGCCCTCGCAGAGGGCACAACCAGGATACGTGGAGTGGAACATGCCCGTTTCAAGGAGACTGACAGGATAAAGACTTGTACAATGGAACTTTCGCGCTTAGGAGTCCCAGTAGAAGAAAAGAGGGATGGTATGATCATAAAAGGCGATCAGATAAAGGGCGATATGGTATATTCCCATGGTGACCATCGCCTTGTAATGGCATTCACACTCATAGGCCTCAAGGCGGGGTTAAAGATAAAGGATGCCGAAGCATACAAAGTCTCATTTCCAGAGTTTATCGAAACTCTACTAGCCTTAGGTTGTAGATTAAAGGTGGATGAAAATGGGTAAGAAGATTGTAATATTTGGAGACTATGATTCCGGGAAGACAACAACACTTGAAAGGTTATGTGAAAAGGCTGTGAAGGTTGAATATAATGGGGTTACAGTGGCCCTTGATTATGGTAACATAACATTAAATGGTGAAAAGATACACCTTTTCGCCACGCCAGGCCATGAAAGGTTCAGGTTCATGTTAGAGATAATAGCCAGTGGCTTAGATGGGGCTATAATAGTGGTTGATAATAGTAGGGGTGTTACAGCAGCCGAGGAGCGTATAATGGATTTGTTGGATGAGTCAAAGATACCATATGTTGTATTCGCGAATAAACAGGATTTGGATGATTCCACCCTAGAAATCGGCAGGGAAGTTGATGTCATACCCACGATAGCGACAGAGGACGTTGGACTCCTCAAAGGCCTTAAAAGACTCCTGGGAAAAATTTCATGAAAATAGTTAAGATAATCAAGATCCTCAAAAATTTTTATACTCTGCGCGTATTCGAGGAAAGAGACCCCTATCGAGTTCTTATAAGGACTATATTGTCCCAGCGCACAAGGGACGAGAATACTGATGAGGCCACTAGTAGACTATTCCATGAATATCCAACAATCAAGGACATTGCAGAGGCGCCAATAGAGAGGATAGAATGGCTTATAAGACCAGCTGGATTTTATAGGGTGAAGGCTAGAAGGATAAAAGAGGTTTCAAGGATAATATTGGAAGAGTATGATGGTAGGGTGCCCAGCAAATTGGAGGATCTGCTACAGTTGCCTGGTGTTGGTAGGAAGACGGCTAACTGTGTCCTTGTATACGCGTATGGGAAGGCCGCCATACCAGTTGACACACATGTCCATCGTATAAGTAATAGGTTGGGTCTCGTTGATACAAGAACTCCTGAGGTGACTGAGAAAAAGCTGAGGGAGATAGTCCCTAGGGAGTATTGGATTGAACTTAATGATCTTTTCGTGCAATTTGGACAGGAAATTTGCAAGCCTATAAACCCGAGGCATGATGAATGTCCAATAAAAAAATATTGCAATTACTATAGGCTACTTTCTTTTTAGTTTTGCTATTTTCTTGGCGAACCTCTCAAGAACCTTTTTTGAAAGACCTTCAACGTATTTGAGGGAGCCCGCGCATTCGTGTCCGCCGCCGTCAATGGCTGCTTCTGGTATTTCATCAGCGAGTTCCCATACTATCTCGTTTAAGTTGAATCCGAAGTTTTCATGGACTGCGTCAGTGGCTCTTATCACGCTAAAGTCTGGTCCATAGGCTAGTGTTATTATGGGCTGGTCCTCTCCATGCTTTTGCGCTATATGATCGTGTATGAAGCCACAGGTTTTACCCGGGGCTGGGAATGTGAAACGGTGGGAATATTTTTCAACATCTAGAACGTTGAGTAGTATGCCATTTGGCAGTTTTTTGGATTTTACATGTGGTAGGGCTGCTCTTAACTGTGATTTCACCCTCTTCTCATACTCTTTGTAGAGTGTTTCAACGAGCTTTTTGTGTTTGTCAAGACTCCCCATGCCTATTATTGTGTCTATTATCCCCCTACCATTCATGAACTTGAGATAGAATGCTTCGAAGTCTATGCAAGCCGCGATCTTCTCCAAGTCTTCTCTAGTATATCCTTTTGTTTTTGCGAGTTCTATGTATTTTTCCGCTTCTTGGGAATTTGCATGGTCTCCTATTACCGCGATCCCTGGAAGGTGTAGTATACGCTCCTCTATCTCTGGGTTTATCATCTTGGCTATTTCAACTGAGAGGGCGCCTGCTGTAAGCTGAGAGTCTCCACCAACAAGGTAAGGGTTCACATGGACATCAACATAATTGTCTACTTCTACTTTCCCATCAACTACTTCTCCTGGATAGTGGTGGTCTATTACCACGATTTCAATATCATATATTTTGGCTTTTAGCAGAGCTACTATGTCCTCTTCAGTGGATCCATTATCTAACAATACTATTAGGGGCAGTTTTTGCCCGAACCTTTCCATATCTTCAAGTGCGTATGTCAGATCTTTCACAACATCCTCCAATTCATAGAATGGGGCCTTGCTCGGTTTTCTCTTAAAATAGTGCCATTCTGCTTCTATGTTCGGGTTCAGCTCCTTAAGTAATGGTATGACCGCCTTTTCTATTGCCACGCCGGCGCATATACCATCAGCATCGGCATGATGCCTTACAAGGATTGATCTACCATCGAATATTGCTCTTCTTATAGCCTTAGCAGCTTCTATCATTCTAGGCCTCAACTTTTCCAAGATTTCGCTTTCAATGAGTAGGCTTGTCTTCTCTGGTTCCGCCCTACGATCTATGGCTTCATCGATTAATCTACGGGCCTCTGAGGCTTCTTTACCTATAAGGCGCTCCATGACCTCTGATTCGATTTGTATCCTCCCACTGTGTTGGTTAACTTCTCCTATAACCTCTACGATGTGACCTACTTGTATATGGGGGTGGGCTCTTATGCCTGGTTCGTCAAATGCGGCTACTGATGTTGTCCCTGTTTCATCGGATACGGTGAAGATTGTGGGGCCTGTTGTCTGTTGGATTTGTATAACCTCCCCAACAATACGTATGGTCTTCCCCAGGCTCTTGTTGTCGATCTTAGCTATCCTGGTCCTTGGGATGTCCTTTTTTAGTTTCACCACTTCATAGGAGCCTTTTATAGAGGCTGGTAGGAGGTCCACCTCCCCTTTATAATGGTTTATTTGGGCTACCTTCACAAGGACTTCGTCCCCTATTTTATGGTCTGGGAAGAGGCCGCGCATCAGACCCCATACTTTATTGTTTAAGCTCACGAAGACACCATAATCTTCTATCCTTGTTATTTTACCCTTGTAGATTTGGTCCTTTCTCAGGTCTTCTATGGTGCAGGCAGGGTGTAATATGTAAACTTTATCCCTTTCTTGACAATCTGGACAATATTTGCTTGTTCCCTCGATTGTTTTACCACACTTTGGGCATATGTTTATTTCTCCTCTACCATTGCATGCGCTGCATGTCTCTTTAACCTCGATTTCACCTTTACCTTTACAAATTGGACAGGGGACTTCCTGGGCATCCTCTAATTGAAACTTTTGTTTCGCGGTCTCGGGGAGTCCTTTAAAATGTTCACTTATATCCTCAACTGCTTGAAAACCTGTCCCGTGACAGGCCTCACAAATTTTATAACTTTTTACTTTGTATCCTTTACCTTTACATTCGTTGCATTTTCTGATCATATTCCATCGTCCAACCGAAATTTTTTTCCAGAATAGAATAATATTCTATCTCCCTTTGGATCATTATATATGTTAGGATTATGAAAGTAGTGGTTCATAAGTACGACACTGACATAAGGCTTGGATCATTATAGTTGGGATTATGATGGATCCTATATTGAAAGATAAGATTTTGGATTTTATAAGAAGAAGAGCCCACAAGGATGGAGGTTACACTTTATATAAGGGACTTCCAGATTCAAAAAACACATACTATGCCATTAAAAGTTTACAGTTGCTTGGCGAAAAGCCATATAATCTTCAAAGGACCTTGGATTGGCTTGAAGATATTCACAGGCG
>LGEU01000121.1 GCA_001507955.1 Methanobacteriaceae archaeon 41_258
GTTGGTTCGGAAAAAGCCACACGTTATTATGCCAAATGCGCACTCGAAGCCGGAACAGCCTTCATAAATAACATGCCAGTATTCATCGCAAGCGACCCCAACTGGGCGTCTAGATTCGAAAAAGCAGGCCTACCCGTAATCGGAGATGATATAAAAGCCCAGATAGGGGCTACGATAACACATAGGACCCTGACACAACTATTCAAGAAGAGGGGTGTTAAGTTAGACAGAACATACCAACTAAACACCGGTGGAAACACTGACTTCCTAAACATGCTAAACCGGGACCGGCTCCATTCAAAGAAAAAATCAAAGACAGAAGCCGTACAATCCATCCTAGGCGATGAAAGACTAGACCCAGAGAATATACACATAGGCCCAAGTGACTATGTACCATGGCAGAAGGACAACAAAGTTTGTTATCTTAGAATGGAAGGAAGAATCTTTGGCGACGTTCCCATGAACCTAGAACTCCGCCTCAGTGTTGAAGATTCGCCAAATTCTGCAGGTTGCGTTATAGATGCTATAAGATGTTGTAAACTAGCCCTCAAAAGGGGAATTGCAGGCCCCCTAACATCCATATCAGCTTATACAATGAAACACCCACCAATACAATATCCTGATAATGAAGCAGCCAAGCTGGTTGATAAGTTCATCAATGGGGAAATTGAGAGATGATTAAATCTCTTCAAATAAGCAAGTTTTATCTCCAAGACCCCAACACTTCACTTCCTTCAAATCTATATTATCTCCAAGGACCGACTCGAGGAAACCCGCTAATAAGCCACCCTCAAAGTGGCACAGCGGCCTCCCAACACTAGGAAGCCCCGAACAGGTAGCGCATTCGTCCAATCTAGCCTCCAAAGGGTCCGTGCTTAGGATCGTTAATTTACCCACTCCCTTTTCCCTGAAAAGGGTGACTATTTCATCTATTGAATCTGCTTCCATGTCAGTGGCCGCGTCCTTCGCACCAGTATATATTAAGCCATCCACTCGTTCACCCAACATTTCCATTGGCAGGAAGCGGATTATGCGGAAGAATTCAACATCGATGAACCTTCCAATGTTGGGCCTTTCAATCCTCCCAAGTTCCATAATTAATACCCCATCAACAATATCTCAACATATCCCCCCGTGTGGGGGGGAATCTCTATTCTGGTTCTACTCTTATGGCATCGTTTGGGCATACATCCATGCACACCTCACATTCATTGCAGTCTTCTGGATCTTGAACCTCTAACCTATCATCAACTATTATTAGTATTTCCATTGGGCATAGATCGGCGCATTCTCCACATGCATCACATTTGTCATAATCTATAATTATCTTTGCCATCTTTGATTCTCCTCTGCCTTGTGAATATAATCCCTTAAGCTTTTACTATAATATAAAACTAGTGTAGGGGGGAGCTATCATTCCCACTATAGAACCATGGTAATAATATTATCTTATTGTGTTATGACCAGCCCTCTCTTTTTTTGTTGAAGTATTTAAGTCAGTTCTTACTATTGTATATAGAGGTGATGAATCGCCGTGAGGGTCAGCAATGAAAAGGATAAAAATCGTTGAAACAGCATTCAGAGATGCGCATCAATCACTCCTTGCAACCCGTATGCGGACACGAGACATGTTACCCATAGCCGAAGAAATGGATAAAGTGGGCTTTTTTTCATTAGAGGCATGGGGTGGTGCAACCTTCGATACTTGTATAAGGTACCTTAATGAGGATCCATGGGAACGCCTAAGAAAATTAAAGGAAAAAATCAAAAAGACCCCTATACAAATGCTCTTAAGGGGACAGAACCTTGTAGGCTATAAACACTATCCCGATGATATAGTTAAAAAGTTTGTTGAAAAAGCCTACGAGAATGGTGTTGACATCTTCAGGATATTTGACGCCCTAAACGATATAAGAAATATGGAATATGCCATTAAAGTGGCTAAGGACCAGGGAGCCCACGTACAAGGGACAATATGTTATACGATAAGCCCATACCATACACTTGAAAAGTATGTGGAATTCGCCAAGGAACTAGAGGCCTTGGAATGCGACTCAGTCGCTATAAAAGACATGGCCGGTCTAATATCACCACATGACGCTTATGAGCTTGTCAAGGCACTTAAAGAGGAGACCAGCTTACTAGTGAACCTTCATTGTCATTGTACGAGTGGGATGACCCCCATGAGTTACTATGCCGCGTGTCAAGCCGGTGTTGACATACTAGACACTGCAATATCACCCTTATCATGGGGTGCTTCACAACCCCCAACCGAAAGCTTAGTAGCCGCCCTCAAAGACACACCATATGACACAGGCCTCAACCTCAAAAAACTGACCCAAATAAAAAAATACTTCGAGGAAATCCGGGAAAAATACAAGTCTATCCTAGACCCAATAGCAGAACGTATAGATACAGACGTCCTCATATACCAAATACCAGGGGGTATGCTATCAAATCTCGTAGCCCAACTCAAAGAACAAGACGCTCTCGACCGCTACGACGACGTCTTGAAAGAAATGCCAAAGGTGAGAAAGGACATGGGATACCCACCCCTGGTAACACCCACGAGTCAAATTGTTGGAATACAAGCTGTTATGAACGTGCTCTCAGGTGAAAGATACAAGATGGTATCAAACGAAGTCAAAGATTATTTCAAAGGATTCTATGGGAGACCACCAGCACCCTTAAACCCAAAAGTAGCCGCTAAAGTAATAGGGGATCAAGAACCCATAGATTGCAGACCAGCCGACCTACTAGAACCCCAATTCGAAAAATACAAGAGAGAAGGTGAAAAACTTGGGATAATCCGGAAGGAGGAGGATATCCTAACATTCGCACTCTACCCAACCATAGCACCAAAATTCCTCCGAGGAGAAATAGAAGAAGAACCGTTAGAACCGCCAAAAGAGGCCATCGCCGGACCTGCCGAGGCTGTTCCAACCCAGTACCTTGTAGAAGTAGACGGGGACGAATTTGAGGTCAAAGTGATACCCACGGGTTATCTGACCATCGAAGAAAAACCTGAAAAACCAGAAGAACCCATAGAAGGTGCAGTAGAATCCACCATGCAAGGAATGATCGTGAAACTAAAAGTTAAAGAGGGTGACATCGTGGAAGAAGGAGACGTTGTAGCAGTGATAGAGGCCATGAAAATGGAAAACGACATACAAGCACCACATTCTGGTGTTGTGGAGAAAATATACACCCAGGAGGGGGAGAAAGTAGAAGTAGGGGATGTCCTCATGGTGATAAAATAATCAAAGCCTATATCTTGTAGGATCTTCTATCCCTGCAAGTTTAAAGGCTCTTTTCCTCCTCATACAAGACTCGCAGAGGCCACAATGTAATCTACCGCCCTCATAACAAGAATATGTAACCTCAAAGGGCACATTAAGCCTATGACCTTCCTCTATTATCTCCTTTTTAGTATAATCTATTAAGGGCGCTTCCACCTTAACATCCGCGAAGACACCTGATTCAAGGACTCTGTTGAATGCCTCTAAGAATCTCTTGGAATTGTCAGGGAATGTTCTCGCCTCCTCCCTATCCCAGCCTACTATGATGGCTCCAGCATCTAGTGCATCTGCATATGCTGCTCCAATAGAAGTGAATACAAGGTTGCGAGCCGGAACCCAAACAGCCTTGGCAGTTTCATCAGCAACACTACCATCTAATTCATCCATGGCGGGTTTTGGTATCCTCTTTTTTTTGTCTGTGAGGGCTGAGCCCCCGAGTTTTTTGAGCCATGGCAGTTTAATCATATGATGCCTAAAACCATAAGATCTACATATCCTCTTGGAGGCCTTTATCTCCATTTTTGAGCTTCTCTGACCATAATCGAAAGTTAAAGCGTGTATGTCATATTTTTCTGCTAATTTTATTGTGGCCACGGTCGAATCAAGACCCCCTGAGAGTATGCTAATAGCCTTCAATCTTGTTCACCATTTCTCTTTTGAATTGTT
>LGEU01000004.1 GCA_001507955.1 Methanobacteriaceae archaeon 41_258
AAGTGGAGGAATGAACAATGGAAGTTAAAACCCATATAATTAGCACCATAGTCGAACACAAACCAGGGGTATTACAGAGGGTGTCAGGATTGTTCACAAGGAGAGGTTTCAACATTGAAAGCATAACAGTTGGGGAATCTGAAACCCCAGGGCTCGCCCGCATGACAATCATAGCAAAAGGTGATGATAAGCTCCTAGAACAACTAACAAAACAATTAAACAAACTAATCGATGTCATTAAAGTAAGGGACCTTGAACCCACAAACATAGTCCAAAGAGAACTCTGCCTCATAAAAGTCCACGCCCCCGAAGAAAGAGCAAGATCAGAGATAATACAATATGCAAACATCTTCCGCGGAAGAATAGTTGACGTGAGCACAGAAACCCTAACCGTGGAGATTACAGGGGACACCAACAAGATAGATGCATTCATAGAACTCATGACAGGCTTCGGCATAAAAGAATTGGCAAGAACAGGCCCCACAGCAATGTCCAGAGGCTCCAAGACAATATAAATAAAATTGGAGGAGGATTGAATATGAAAATCTATTACGAAAATGACATAGAAATGGATGTGATAGCTGATAAAAAGATAGCAGTCATAGGATATGGTAGCCAAGGAAGAGCACAAGCCAGAAACATGGCCGATAGCGGACTAAACGTGATAGTGGGTGTGAGGAGCGGTGGAAGTTCATGGAATATGGCAAAAAAGGATGGTATGAATGTTATGACAATAGAGGATGCTTCAAGGGAAGCCGACATCGTACATATTCTCATACCTGATGAAATACAAGCAACAGTCTATGAACAGTCAATAGAACCATATTTAACAGAAGGAAACACCATATCATTTTCACACGGGTACAACATCCACTACGGGTACATAAAAGCCCCACGGGGAGTTAACGTTACAATGATAGCACCAAAGGGTCCTGGGGCCATGGTCAGAAGAACATACTTGGAAGGTTTCGGAATACCCGGACTAGTGGCGGTTGAAGTTGACGCAACAGGAGAAGCGCTTGAAATAGCCCTCGCAATGGGTAAAGCTTGTGGATTCGCGAGAGCAGGGATACTAGAAACAACTTTCAAGGAGGAGACCGAAACAGACCTTTTCGGTGAACAAACCGTCCTCTGTGGTGGTGTCACAGAACTCATAAAAACAGCCTTCGAAACTCTGGTGGAGGCAGGCTACCAACCAGAACTAGCATACTTCGAAACATGCCACGAACTAAAATTAATAGTAGACCTCATATATGAAAAAGGATTCACTGGAATGTGGAAAAATGTCAGCAACACCGCAGAGTTCGGAGGCCTCACAAGACGCTCAAGAATAATCACCCCAGACACAAAAAAAGAAATGGAAAAGATTTTAGAAGAGATCCAAAAAGGTGAATTCGCAAAAGAATGGACACTAGAGAACAAAGCCGGCAGGCCAATGTTAAAAAGAATGCGAGAACTTGAAGCAGGGTTAAAGATTGAAAAAATAGGATCCAAACTGCGAAAACTTTGCGGTCTACAAAGATAAGGTGGAAAAAATATTGGCATTCGTTGGAATGGACCATGGCACCACAGGCATATCCTTCACTATTCTATCAAAGGAAATTGAACACTTCAAACTAGGACGTGAGGAACTCTCAAAGGGTAAAGTATCTGCAATAAAAGAGCTCTCAAAAAGAATAGACCCCTCAGAAATCGAACTCATGGCAATAACTTACGCGATGGGGGATGCCATAACAACCATCAAACCCCTAGAAAAGGTTGAAAATAGGGGTATAATCTCTATTGGTGGTGCTGGTAAAGTCACAGGGGGTGGAACAGCAGTATACTCAGAGATAGAAAAGTCAGGAATACCAACGGTCCTAATCCCTGGCCTACACCGGAACCTTCCCTGTCTAGATGAACGTTTCAAAGCAGCATACTCCCACCATGGAAGTGCAGAAAAGGTCAGCATATCCTACAATGCTCATCTCGAGACTGGCTGGGAAAACATGATAGTCTCAGATATAAGCTCCAACACAGTAACCATCCTAATCCAAGACAGTATTATAAGAGGGGCTATGGACGCGTGTATAGGCGCAATGGGAGTCATACATGGCCCATTAGATCTTGAAATGATCAGGACGATCGATGACGGTTATAACACTGCCAACGAATGCTTCTCACATGCAGGGGCTGTGAAGATAGCAGATATAGATACAAAGGTCGCAAGGGCGAAGGATGAACTCATAAAGAAATATCTTGAAGGCGACCATAAAGCAAGACTAGCCATCGATACAATGGCAATGACCATAACAATGGAAATCTGGGGACTTATAAGCATAGCTGATAAGATAGATGGCATAGTACTCACAGGATCCATGGGGGCTATGAAAGAGCCCATAAACTTTTATGATATCCTCAAAAGACAATTAAACTGTCCAGTGACGGTTCATAGGCTACCAGCCACTTCAGGATCGCTAGGAAGTGCCCAGATAGCCAGGGACATCTACAACGGAAAAAAAGAAATCCTCGGAATCGAAGTAGAAACCCTACCCTAACAGTGAAATGAAGGCTATTTTAGTACCTTTTATAAACCGAATCCCACTCTCTGTCTCAAGGACAGCGTTAAGATAATTGTCAATGGATATAAGTCTGCCTTCATGTTCATTATCATTTTTTAGAGTGACAAGCACCCTTTTGCCCTTAAACTTTAAAAATTGTCTGTTAATCTTATCAACCATATAATACCCCATATATTATGTAAGTTGCCATGGGTTAAAGCCACCCTTCCATCGATTT
The DNA here is from genome assembly GCA_001507955.1 of Methanobacteriaceae archaeon 41_258. GTDB lineage: Archaea > Methanobacteriota > Methanobacteria > Methanobacteriales > DSM-23052 > Methanothermobacter_A. The sequence goes on from LGEU01000004.1 coordinate 2,779, forward strand.
AAGATCAGATGTGCAGTCAAGGGATAGTGGTGTGAGCGTAGCAACATTCTCTTCCTTAAGCGTATAAACATCTGTTCCGGGGAGATCGTGGCCCGCAGGCTCCCCATCAATCCAATAATATGGTCTGCCACGAGGGTCGAGCCTCTTTTGCACATGCACATTATACATTCTGTCACCCAATCTTGTGAGCTTGATTTCCTCTTTTTTCATGTGCAAAGGTATATTAAGGTTCAAGAAGTCAACACCTTCTGGCAGACCTTTCTTTAGGATATTCTTAGCTATTCTATATGTTATCTTTTTTGCAGTGGAAAAATCAATGTCAACATGTCCATCATGGAATTTAATATCACCCCTTTTCACTTGCAACGAAACTGCAAGAGCCGGCACTCCATGTACAGCAGCTTCCATTGCAGCCCCAATAGTCCCAGATGTTGTCAATTCCGATTTTCCAAGATTTTCACCCATATTTATCCCAGAAATCAGAAGGTCTGGTTTTTCCTCTGCCAATTCAAAAATGCCAATGATAACAGCATCAGTTGGCGTCCCAGAAACAGAATAGGCCATGGTACCGTCCCTTAATGTAACATCATTAACTCTAATAGGCTCAAATAGTGTTAAAGCGTGTCCTATCCCACTCTGCTGCGTGGCAGGGGCCACTATTACACACTTTCCAAGGCCTTTCACAGCATCCTTTGCAGCTATTATACCCGAAGAATTCACTCCATCATCATTGGTTATCAAGATCATTTTAATTTCATCCCCCTTATTGGCAACATTTTTAATTATTATAGGTATATATATGACAATGGAATCAATTTTCAGGTGGGAGATTTGAAGAAAGAGAAGCTAGTAAATTTCATAGCCAAGATCATGGAAGAATCTGGTTTCAAGGTTTATAAGGATTTCAGAACCTCAAGGCATGTTGTGGACATCTACGGCGTTATTCCCACCGCTGTCGGTGATCTTAGCGTGGTTGTAGCTTGTAAAAATTATGATAAAAAATGGAAGGTAGGGTTAGATGTTTTAAAAGAAATGGAGATGGTTGCAAAAAATCTTAAAGCTTCTAAAATAGTTATCGTAACCACATCAGATTATACGAAACAAGCCCTTAATTATGCTGCCAGGAAAAATATTAAACTTATAGACAGGGCAGGGATAATATCCTTGGCCGAAAAATTTTCAAAAAGACTCCAAGCACTAGAAGAAGAATTCCATGATGAAATAGAGTCCTACACGCCTAAAGAGTCCAATTTTAATATTAAGGGAGGTTCATTATCCCGGAGGGAACCTAAAACCCCCATCTTCGAACAATTTAGAGTACTATTCCAAAACCTATTCTTTCTAGTCTTATTAGTGGTTGGAATCTCGATTGGACTCACACAACTTATAGAAACCTTTGTTAAATTAGATGATAGGATCCTCGGGATACTGAAAATATTTTTCTCATTTATCCTGTCATATGGTATAACACCCATCGGAGAAAAGGAGAAAATGTTCATATTACTCCGGGGCACCGTAGTCTTTTTCATATCCCTCCTAATACTCATAATCATAATACTCATCTAAAAAAAATATAATAAAAATTATCTTATTTTAGGTATTATTAGACCGCCGAGTGTCATGAGTACTGAGAGTACTGCAAGTGCTAATGGTGCGCCTGTAGGTTGCATAGGAACCTCACCGGCAGAGACAGGACTAACAGATTCTGGGATATCAATGGTATATTCGTCTTCATTGTTTGTGGGATCCGGATCATATTGAGAACCTTCAAATATGTAAGCTCCAAGGACTCCTTCTCCCGCAGTCTTTGCCGTGAAACCTACTAAAAGTGTGTAAACGTCTTCGACTGGCATGTCACCTATATACCATATTGCCTCTTCAGGATCAAATGAAGGATCATTATCGTTCCACGTGGTACCATTATCCCATGAAACAGACCACCCGTTTACAATGTTTTCCACGTCAGGGTTCCCAAATCCTTGCTGCCATAAAGAAACCTCAACATCAGTCGCATCATCTGGTCCAAGTTTCGCTGTTTGAACGACACCTACAACTTCATCACCAACAGTAGCATTCTCTATAGGGTTAAGTTCAGAGTCCATCAAGGTAACATCAACTGCTAAATCTGCTTCTCCTTCTCATTCTCTTGTGCTGTAACCGTTCCAATAGCCATCATAGAAACTAGCATTACCAGTGCAAGTATCAGTGCAAATCTTTTTCATCATTCACCCCCCATAATCTAGTGCATAGAAAAACTAGAAGTTTTTTTTCTATACCCAATTATTTTTATGTGATAATATAAATCTTTATCCTAAAAAGTGGGCCGGGCGAGATTCGAACTCGCGACCACCTCGTTGTAAGCGAGGTATCCTAACCCCTAGACCACCGGCCCTTGATTAGAAAATACTACATCTAATCTATATAAAGTTTCCCCCCCAATACCATTGTATATACAGTAGCAAATACTCTAAAAAAATAAGCCGAGGTTATCCTTATGTTATCCAACAAAGGTAAGATATGGTTTAACGGCCAATTTGTAGAATGGGATAAAGCAAAAATACATGTACTCTCACACGTAGTACATTATGGATCCAGTGTCTTTGAAGGAATTAGATGCTATAAGAACAGGGAAGGATCTGCCATTTTTCGCTTGGAAGACCATGTCAGGAGACTGTTTGATTCAGCGAAAATATATATGATTGACATCCCCTACACCGAAGAGGAGATATGTGAAGCTGTAATCGAAACAGTTAAGATTAACAATCTTAAGGAATGCTATATAAGGCCTGTTGTTTTCCGAGGCCATAAAGAGCTTGGTGTAAACCCCCTTAACTGTCCAGTGGAAGTTGTGATCGCAGCATGGGAATGGGAAAGCTACCTTGGACAGGAAGCATTAGAAGAAGGTGTTGATGTCGGAGTTTCAACTTGGAGGCGGATGGCGCCAAACACCCTCCCAAACATGGCTAAAGCAGGTGGAAATTACCTCAACTCTCAACTAGTGAAGATAGAAGCTATAAAGCACGGCTATGACGAGGGTATAATGCTCGATTACAATGGTATGGTAAGTGAAGGTAGTGGGGAAAACATTTTCATAGTAAAGGATGGTGAACTCTACACTCCACCAATATCCTCCTCAATATTGCCTGGGATAACAAGAGATTCAGTTATAAAATTAGCCAAAGAAATGGATATCAATGTGAAAGAAGAGCGCATACCACGTGAAATGTTATATATAGCAGATGAATTGTTCTTCACGGGAACAGCAGCCGAAATAACACCTATAAGATCAGTTGATGGTATAAAGATTGGAAATGGGAGAAGAGGCCCCCTAACAGAAAAACTCCAAGAAAGTTTCTTCGAAATTTTAAGAGCAGAGGCCGATGACAGATTTGAATGGCTAAAATACATTGAATAAAATTGTGGTAGCAGACCCATTCCACAATTTATCAAAAGGTGGATTTTATTGGATGTTATACAAGCGATAATATTGGGAATAGTCCAGGGTGCTACAGAATTTTTACCCATAAGTAGTTCTGCCCATCTTGTAATAGTGCCACATCTTATTGGTATGAATTATTCAGATCTTGCATTTGACACTCTTCTTCACATAGCTACCCTCGTTGCTGTTATCGGATATTTCCGAATTGAAGTGGTGGATATTCTTAAAGGCTTTTTTTCGAGCCTACTAGACATCCCCCAGGGGACTTTTAGTGAAGGGATTAAAAATGATCCCATTAAGAGATTGTCCTGGTTTATAATAATTGGTAGCATCCCAGCGGGTTTAATGGGTGTCTTTTTCAAGGACTTTTTCGAGGGACTTTTCAACAATCTGCCGGCAGTTGGGTCATTACTCATTACCACAGGTCTCATATTATGGGCTTCTGAGATATTATATAGAAAGTTTCCAAGGAAAAGACTTTTTGAGAGCATGAACTTGGCCGATGTCCTTTTGATAGGTTTCGCCCAAGGATGTGCTATAATGCCAGGTATATCCCGTTCAGGGGCGACTATAGCAACTGGTCTATCACTTGGACTTGAAAGAGAATTCATGGCAAAATACAGTTTCCTATTATCCATACCAGCGATACTGGGGGCCTCATTAGTCCAATTAAAGGATATAATGGGCGGATTCCATTTTGAAACAGAAAGTTTCACATTAGGATTTATCGCGGCCACGATTTCCAGTTATTTAGCCATTAAATATTTTTTGAAATTTATAAGAACGAGAAATCTAATTTTATTCTCATGTTACTGTTGGATAATAGGGGGGTTAACGCTCCTTATAAGCATCTTATGAATTTCACATTGTAAACTTCAAAATAAAACTGTTGCCATGGGATATATTTATGAGTCCAAATGTAAACCCACCACGTGCTCCAGAACACTTCCATAAATGCTGCGACTAAAAATATGATAACTATCTTCAACAATAATGGCAAAAATCCACTCCTAAGTTCCCTAATGAAAATCTTAGTTGAACCAGCATTCAATGAATGATACAAGGAAATATAAAAAGCTAAGAAAGCGTCTATTGAAAGCAGAGCCCCCAGGATCTCAAAATGCAAATGAAATAAGCCGAGGTATATTATCAAACCCCTAAGTCCAAAACGAGAAATCAAAGCATTCAACAAAGCACCAGAAAATCCTATAAGATCTACGAATACAACCTTAATAATGGGAAACCCCAAGAATATACAAAAAAATATTATCAAAATATTCGAAATAAACATATTAAAGGTCACAGTCCCGAGATAATCCACAAATTGCATCCTAAGATAATCCCACGTTATAAGACGTGATTTGAAATACACAATAAAATCCCCAGTTAAAAAGCCAAAATTAAAATTTTTTATAAAAAAATAGGAGACAAAACCACCTATATAGAATAATAAAGCAACTAGTATAATCGGATTTGACGGTTTCAAACTCTTGAGAAATCTTAAAATAACCTTTGGCATAGTTCATCAATTCTATCTCTTATGGTGTCCATGCTCACACCCTTCAAAAGGGCTGCAAGAAGCATGCCCCCCGCACCAACACCCTCCTTAACAGATCCCGTGAGATAACCATGCAAACCTTTATGGGCCGCCTTTTCAAAACCCGGATCAACAGCATAAATGGTTATATCACCTATCTGCTCCGCTATCTGATTAATATCTGATGTTTCATCCTCAGCCACGAAAATCGTTGTTGCAATGGGCGTCCTCGAAAAATCAAAGCTTTCATCAATGGCCTTGATAAAAGCGCATATGGCTGTCATCTGAGTTCCACCAGCTAAAGTAATAGGCGTGTCGCTTCCCATGCATATGCCTGCTATGGCAGGTATCATAGGATCCCCAACAGCCTCAACCGCCTTAAATGGATCCTCGACCTTTTCACCCCATCCTATACCTGCATTTTCTAGTCCCTCCATGACCACATCCCTTTTAAGGTTATGTGGGTTTTCAGGGAGACTCGCGCTCACCTTAAAACTTGCATCATATCCTAGGGCTGTTAAAACCCCCAGTGCCGTGGTGGTCCCCGCAGGTGTGCTTTCACCTATTATAAGATGGTCCGCTAGGTTGGATAACATCTCTCCAAGTAGCTTACCGTTTTCAAATATTTTCCTTGGATTATCCACAGCCTTCCCAGTGCGTATATCCTCCCCTGGCTTCTCATTAATATGAATATATGGCAGATTAGGTTTTATCCTGGCACCCGCGTCAGCCACAAGGAAAGGTATATCAGCCAATTCTATACAAGCTTTTGTTATCACCGCTGGAGTGGGTGTTGACCCTCCCTCTACCACAGTCTTGGGTATTTCAGGAAGACACAACGGAGCCTCATGGACTATCAGCTCAACGTCAGCTGCTGGAGTATACCCTGTAAGGTCCGGGCTAGCACCAGCCCCTGTTATACCTGGTATATGTGAAGTAGCTGTAGTTGCAAGTACGCATAAAAATAACGGTTCTTTATCCCCTACTTCATGGAGGAAATCTTCAGACCCATAAACCTTCAATTCTCTGAACATTACTTTCAACCCCCTGTGAAAACTTATTTTAAACAAACTATATAATCACTTTATAATAAAGGACAATGGGGTCAAAGATGTTATGCCTAGGCATAGAAGGAACAGCAGAAAAAACAGGTATCGGTATAGTGGACGATAAAGGCAATATCTTATCATCAGTCGGAAAATCACTAATCCCCGGCACTGGCGGAATACATCCAAGGGAAGCGGCCGAACACCACTCTAGATACTTACCAGAACTTTTCACGGAAGCTCTTGAAGAGGCCGGGGTCGAAGCCAATGATATAGGCTTGGTAGCTTTTTCACGCGGCCCTGGACTTGGCCCTGCCCTCAGAACCGTTGCAACAGCAGCAAGGACAATAGCATTAACATTAAAAATACCTATAGTAGGGGTTAACCATTGTATCGGACACATAGAGATTGGAAGGCTTACCACCGGCGCCGAAGACCCGGTTTCACTTTATGTAAGTGGTGGGAACACCCAAGTTATAGCATTCGAAGAAAACCGTTACCGGGTTTTCGGAGAAACCCTTGATATAGCTGTTGGGAACATGTTAGACCAGTTCAGCCGTGAAGTAGGAATGGGGCATCCAGGCGGCCCCAAAGTCGAAGAATTAGCTGGAAAATCCTCAAATTATATCAAATTACCATATACCGTCAAAGGGATGGACTTAGCATTTTCAGGTTTACTCACAGCAGCCCTTAGAAAATACGAAGCCGGCGCAGAACTTGAAGATCTTTGTTATAGTCTCCAAGAAACAGCATTTTCAATGCTCGTGGAGGTCACAGAAAGAGCTCTTGCCCATACAAAAAAAAGAGAAGTTCTACTTTGTGGTGGGGTGGCTGTGAACAAGAGATTAAGGACGATGCTAGAAAAAATGTGCAAAGGACATTATGCTAAATTTTTCATGCCACCACCAGAATATTGTGGAGACAACGGTGCCATGATAGCATGGCTGGGCCAACTCACATACAAGTATAAAGGACCAGATCCTATAAAGGATACAACCATCATTCAACGTTACAGGACAGACCAAGTTGACATCCCTTGGATGGAAGAAAGCAAGGAAAAATTAGAACTGCCCACCCCCCTTAAAGCGAAAGGTGCTGAGGCAAACATTTACAATGGAACTTGGCTCCATTACAATGTAATAGTAAAGGAAAGGATAAAAAAGGATTATCGCATAAAAGAAATTGACCGAGACCTTAGAAGGTTTCGAACAAGAAATGAGGCTAAATTGTTTAATGAAGCGAAAAAATGTGGTGTTCTAACACCCCTTTTATTCGATATAAACCTCGAGAAAACCTCCATTAAAATGGAGAATATCACAGGGGAACCATTAAACGATATCATAGAAGATTTAGACCCGGATGAAAGGAGAAAAATCTGTGAAAGTATTGGAGAGGATATCGCCAAACTCCATGAGCATGGGATCATCCATGGGGATCTTACAACCTCTAATATTATCCTGAAGGATAAAAATCTCGTTTTCATCGACTTCGGCCTTGGGAGATTCTCACAGGAAATAGAAGATAGGGGAGTTGACCTTCTAGTTTTAAAAAAGGCCCTCAAGAGCACCCATTATAATATATGGCGAGAATGCTTTAAAAAGGTTCTCAGGGGCTATGAAAAGAAATCATCCACTGAAATAAAGTCAAAGATTGAAGAGATAGAAGATAGGGGACGATACACCTAACTAATAAAGGTAGACTAAGATGAAAATAACATTTATAACAGGCAACAAACATAAAATATTGGAGGCAAAAGGGATCTTCAAGGAGTTCAGTATACAAGTGGAACAAGCAGACATCGGATACCCAGAACTCCAAGGCACCCTCGAAGAAGTGGCAAAATATGGTGCAAAGTATGCTGCAGAACTCCTCAAAGAACCCGTCATAGTAGAGGATGCAGGATTATTCATAAAAGCCCTAAAATGGTTCCCAGGACCATACTCAGCATATGTACAAAAGACCATCGGTAACAAGGGCATCCTCAAATTAATGGAGAACATAAATGATCGCTACGCCGAGTTCAGGTCGGTTGTAGGGTACTGCGCACCCGACACCGAACCCGAGACTTTTCTAGGCGTGGTGAAAGGCAGAATAGGATTTAAAGAAAAAGGAGATAAAGGCTTCGCATTTGACCCCATATTCTACCCAGAAGGGAAAAATAAAACCTTCGGGGAACTAACCAGAGAAGAGAAGAATAAAATATCCCACAGAAGCAAATCCTTCAGAAAATTCGCAAAATGGTACAAAAAAGAGGTGATCCTATGAAGATAAAGCCAGACTGGGTTGAATATTCCAATGAAGAAATAGAAGAACTAATAATAAAATTATACAAGGAAGGAAACCCCCCCAGTAAAATAGGTATAATCCTAAGGGACCAACACGGGATCCCAAACGTCAAATCAATAACAGGAATGAAGATAACAGAGATCCTAGAAAAGCATGACATAAAATTAGAGTACCCAGAGGATCTAATAAACCTCATGAAAAAAGCCGTTAATATCAGAGAACACTTAAAAGAACACCCAAAGGATCTTCATAGCCGAAGAGGACTGCAACTTGTCGAATCAAAAATCAGGCGACTAGTAAAATACTACGTGAAAAAGGGTGTACTCCCAGAAGGATGGAAATATGACCCAGAAAAAGCAGCGCTCATTGTTAAATAAAGGCGATGAAGCTTGCAGAATACTTAAAGAACATGTAGATAATGGGGACATCATACGCATCATATCGCACAATGATGCAGATGGTCTCTCAGCAGCTGGTATGATAGGTAAAGCCATTTCCACCAGAAATGGCCAATTCCATATTTCCATCATCTCTAGACTAACTGATAATTTCATGAAAAAACTAACAAATGAAAAATATAAAGTTTTCCTTTTTTGTGATATGGGTAGCGCCAACTTACCCACACTATCACATCTCCATGGAAATGTTATAATAGCAGACCACCACCAGCCCATAGATTCCAAAACCAACTCTAATATAATCCATGTAAATCCACACCTATTCGGGTTTGATGGAAGCCGTGAACTCAGCGCCTCAGGAGCCGCCTACCTAATCATTAGAGGCATGGATAAATCACTCGCGTCATTCGCCCTAGTAGGCGCCTTCGGTGACATGCAATACTATAATGAATTTATAGGCATGAACCGTTTCATAATGGAAGAAGGGATCAAAAATGGTTCAGTACAAACACATGAAGATCTCAGGATAGCATCAAGATACGACGAACCATTATACAAAGCCCTCGCATATACATTCAATCCCACGCTCCCAGGGATAACCGCCAACACAGAAGGCTCCAGGGAATTCCTCGAAAAAATAGGACTATCATATGCCATAAAATTCCAAGAACTTGCAGCTGAAGAAAAAGACATTCTAAAAAGAGAATTGATTAAAATAAACCCGGAAATATTTGGAGAGGTCTTCACAGACAAAAGGCTCCCACCAAGTATAAAGTACCTTTCAGATTTCGCGAAACTCCTAGACGCCTGCGGCAAAAATAAAGAATATGGGCTAGCCATAGGAATATGCCTTGGCGAAGAAGAAAAATCCCTGGAAAAAGCTTTAAACCTTCAAAGAGAGTATCGTGAAGATATTATTAAGGGTCTTGAATGGATCAAAAGGGAAAGGCCAAAGAAAATGGAAAACATACAATACATTTACACTAAAGAAAAAACACTCAAAGGCGTGATGGGAACCATAGCCAGCATATCATTCTCACTAGAACTATCTGACCCAAACCTACCCATACTCGCCCTTTCAAGGATGGATAACCAAGTAAAAGTCTCTGCACGGGCCACCCCACAGATCATTAAAAAGGGTGTCGACCTTGGAAGAGCCCTCAGGGACGCTTCTTCGAACTTTGGGGGTGTGGGTGGGGGTCATGACATAGCAGCGGGGGCTATGATCCCTCATAGAGAGCTTGAAAATTTCCTGCGCCTTGTAGATAACATAATCGGGAGCCAAAAAAAGGAGAGCTAGGATGTATCTCACAGCCCAAGAAGAGAAGATGTACAATGGAGAATATGGAGAGGCTGTTGAAAAAAGCATGAAAATTTTAGTAGCCCTTGGTGACATTTACGGGGCTGAAAAGATGATAGAAATATCATCAGCCCAAATATCGGGTGTCTCTTATAAGACCATAGGGGATGCTGGATTAGAATATTTGGAAGAACTTTCAAAGGACCCCTCTGCTAGGGTGAAGGTTCAAAGTAGCCTGAACCCCGCAGGCATGGATTTGGATAAATGGCATGAGTTAGGATTTTCGAGAGAATTTGCAGATAGGCAATCTAAGATCATAGAGGCTTATATGCGGATGGATGTGATGAACACTTGTACTTGCACCCCATATCTTATTGGGAACATTCCAACAAGGGGGTCCCATATTGCTTGGTCGGAGTCTTCAGCCGTTATATATGCAAATTCTATCCTGGGGGCGAGGACCAATAGGGAGGGCGGTCCTGGCGCCCTTGCAGCTGCCATTTGTGGGAGAACGCCTGCTTATGGTTATCACTTAGATGAAAATAGGATTGCTAATATTCTTGTGAAAGTTGAAGACCCCTTAAAGGGTTATGAGTATGGTGTTCTTGGATACCATATTGGGAAAATTGTGGGGGATGGTGTCCCAAGTTTCCAGTTTCATGGCCAGCCTTCAAGTGATGAATTTAAATCGTTGGGTGCTGCGCTCGCATCTTCGGGTGCTATTGCATTATATTATGTGGAGGGTTTAACCCCAGCTGCTGAGTGTGAATTTGAGGATAAAATATCTGTTGACAGCAGGTCCCTCAAAGATTCTATGGATGAGCTTTCCACCACTAATGATAAACCGGATCTGATATGTGTTGGTTGCCCACATTGTTCATTAGGTGAAATTAGGCTGTTGGCTCATTATTTGCGTCGTCGAAAGCTCTCATGTGATCTTTGGGTTTGTACTTCTCATGCTCTTAAGGCTGCTGCGGATCGGATGGGGTACAGTGATCTTATAGTAGAGTCTGGTGGTGTTATGGTATCTGATACTTGTATGGTTGTGTCTCCTATAGAGGATCTTGGTTTTGAAGTGGTTGGTGTTGATTCTGCTAAAGCAGCTAATTATATTCCTGGCATGTGCGGAGTGGATGTTGTTTTTGATGATTGGAAAAAACTAATTATAACTTATAAATTATAAGTTTTAACTGTGGGGGGGTTTGAAACCATTATATAAACGGATACATCATAGAAAAATCCATGGTAAAATATATCGAACATCCCCTCATAAAACCAGAGAAAATCGAAGCAAGATTATACCAACAAAAAATTGCAGCAGACGTCCTCAAAAAAGGCAATTCCATGATAGTGGCCCCAACAGCCTTGGGTAAGACTATTATAGCCGCACTAGTAGCCGCTGAAAGACTACGAAAATATAAAAAATCAAAAATCCTAATTCTCGCACCAAGCAAACCACTCACAATACAACATGAAGACACCTTCCACGAATTCCTAACAGTACCATGCACATCCATCACAGGCGCCATCAACCCAACAGAACGTGCTAAACGCTGGAAAGAATCCCAAATAATATGTGCAACACCGCAAACAGTCGAATCTGACATAATAAATAGAAGATATAACCTCAAGGACGTCTCACTCCTAGTTTTTGATGAATGCCATCATGCAATAGGCTCCTACTCTTATGTATACCTCGCATCACGCTACCAACAAGAAGCCCAAAACCCACTCATAATGGGACTGACAGCATCCCCCGGCTTTGAAAAAGAAAAAATAGAAAAAGTATGCGAAAATCTTTTCATAAAAGAAATCATCATAAAAACAGAAGACGACCCAGACGTATCACCCTATTTCAACCCCATAGAAATAGAATGGATAAAGGTTGAAATGGGAAGCAACCTGAAAAATATAAAAAAACACCTGGAAAAAGCCCGCAAACACCGACTAAAAATGCTAAAACACCTCCACATCATACCAACAATAACAGTAACAAAAAAGGACCTCCTCAAGGCCAGAAAAAAAATCCAAAACATGATCGCAAGGACAACAAACCCACCCAAAAAATACTACATGGGAATATCACTACTAGCCGCCGCCATCAATATAGAACACGCCATAGAACTCCTAGAAACACAAGGTATAAGCACACTACACCAATACTTCCTAAGATTACAAAAAAGGAATACAAGAGCAGCTAAAAGCCTCATAACAGATCCAAATTTCTCACGTGCAATGATAGAAACAAGAAGAGCATACAGGAGGGGAATAGAACACCCAAAACTTGACAAACTAATGAAAATACTTAAAAAGGAGCTTAAAAAAGAAGACATAAAAAGAATTATCGTATTCACACAATTTAGAGACACAGTAGAACAAATATACAAAAAATGCAAAGAAGAAAAAATGAAAGCCGCCAAATTCTACGGCCAAGGCACCAGAACAGGGGCCAAAGGCCTAACACAAAAAGAGCAAAAAGAGATCATAAAAGCATTCCGCATAGGAAAATATAGCATCCTCGTCTCAACTAGTGTCGCGGAAGAAGGAATGGACATACCATCCGTCGACCTCGTAATTTTATACGAACCAGTACCATCAGAGATAAGAATGATACAAAGACGCGGCCGCACAGGAAGAAAAAGAATGGGCCGCATGATGGTGATGATAACAGAAAAAACCCGAGACGAAGCATACTACTGGTCAAGTATACGCAAAGAAAATAAAATGAAAAAACACCTCCAAAAAGCGAAGAACATGGAAATAGAGATAAAATCCAGAGCTATAGAACACAAAAAAACCCCAAAGAGCAAATATATTGTCTATGCCGATTCTAGAGAAGTCAATTCACGAGTTTTAAGAGAATTAACTAGAATGGACATCAAAGTAATCATAAAATCAATGGCGGTTGCAGACTACCAAATCAGCGAAGAAGTTGCCATAGAAAGAAAAACAACAAACGATTTCATAAATTCACTCATAGACAAAAGACTCTACAAACAAGCCAGAGAACTTGTAAGAGAATTTAAAAAACCTATCATGATACTAGAAGGGGAGGATCTTTACACAACCTTCATCAACCCAAACGCCATAAGAGGGGCTATAGCGTCCATCGCAGTGGACTTTGGGATACCTATAATCCCAACAAGATCGCCAGAAGATACTGCTGCCATGATAAAAAGGATAGCAGTCCGAGAACAATCAAAAGAAAAAGCGGAGATACAGATCAGAACCGAGAAAAAACCATTAACTCTAAAAGAAAGACAATTATTCATTGTAGAATCACTACCACATATAGGTTCCGTGAACGCGAGGAAACTACTCAAACACTTCAAAACAATAAAAAGCTTGGTAAACGCCTCTGAAAAAGAATTGAAAAAAGTAGAGGGTATAGGTGAAAAGATAGCACGGGAAATTCGCAAGGTCTTAGACTCCGAATTCGAAGGGTGATGAGTTGAAAATTTTAATAGATGAAAGGGGTAAAAAATACATACCCCCAAGCAAGGGAGACTTCCAAACAGACTTAGGAATAATAAAAAAAGAAAAAATAGAAAGGAGTCTCCCAGGGGATGAACTGAAAACGCACCTCGGAAAAAAATTCAAAGTAATAGAAGCCAATGTCAATGATTTCATAGAATTAATGGAAAGAAGATCATCTATTATCCTCCCCAAGGACATCGGGATAGTTATCTCATATACTGGCCTTGGAAGCGGTCAAAAGGTATTAGATGCAGGTACAGGTACAGGGAGTGTTGCACTAACCCTCGCAAACATAGTGGGGGACACAGGCAAAGTCTATACTTATGAGATAAGAGAAGATTTCGCAAAATTAGCAAAAAAGAATATCAAAGATTTTGGGATGAAAAACATAATCCTCAAAAATAAAGATATAAAAAAGGGCATAAAAGAAAAAAACCTAGATCTCATATTCTTTGACCTCCCACGATCCTGGGAGATCATAGAAGACGCTAAAAATGCTCTTAAGGATGGAGGATGGCTTGTATTCTACAATCCGTACATAGAACCTGTTAAAATCATCCACAAAAAGGCCAAAGAATGCAAATTTAAAGAGATAAAAACTATAGAAGTTATTACAAGAGAAATCGAAATAAAAAAGAAAGGTACAAGACCCCGCACAAGGATGATCGGACACACCGGTTACCTAACATTCACCCGAAAAATATAGGTGATCAAATTGGGCTTCCAATTGGAAAACGTCATATCAATAAAAGATTTCACAAAAAAAGACATCAAATTCATATTAAAAGAAGCAGAAAAAATGGAGCCCATCGCCCGCTCCCAAAAAACCTCAAAGATACTGTCAGGTAAAATACTAGGTATGATGTTCTACGAACCCTCAACCAGGACAAGACTATCATTCGAAGCATCCATGAAAAGATTAGGTGGAAGCGTAATAGGCTTTTCAGAAGTCGCTGAAAGTTCAGCCACTAAAGGAGAAACACTAGCAGACGCTGCAAGGGTGGTTGCATGTTATGCCGATGCAATCGTAATAAGACATAATGCAGAAGGAGCAGCCCGCTACATCTCAGACATCATAGATATACCGGTTATAAATGCCGGTGACGGAGCAGGCCAACACCCAACACAAACACTCCTCGACCTTTACACCATGAAAAGAATATTTGAGAATATAGAGGGCCTAAAAGTAGCCTTAATAGGCGACCTTAAATATGGTAGAACAGTCCACTCCCTTGCATATGCACTTGCCATGTTCAACGTGGACATGGTATTCGTATCCCCAAAAGAACTTAAAATGCCACGTGACATCATCCATGACCTCAAAGAACAAAGAATATCTGTCCATGAAACTACTAAGATTTCAGATGTCATAGATGATATTGATGTACTCTACGTGACAAGGATACAGAAAGAAAGGTTCCCGGATCCGGAGGAATATTCCAAGATCAAAGGTGCATATCGAATAGATGCCAAAATGCTAAATGGGAGAGATGTTATAGTAATGCATCCACTCCCCCGCGTAGATGAAATATCAGTTAATGTGGATGCCCTGCCACAGTGTAAATATTTCCAACAAGCATTCTATGGCGTTCCAGTGAGAATGGCCCTCCTAAAAGCGCTTATAAAATAGATCACATCCAAAGGGCGTTCTCAAGGACTGATGTATCACATTGCAACTTTATAATATTGGTTCTACCCTTTCCCCTACCCTTTGAGACAGTATTAGTAGATATGAGTCCTAGCAATTCTAATTCGTTAACGAAATCAAATATTCGCCTATAGGAGACGGAATCCCCTTGTGATATCTTCTTGTAAACTTCATAAAGCTTGCCTGATGTTATCTCTTCATCCTGTTTAGTGAGATAAAGTATGGCTTCCAATACTCTTTGCTGTTGACTTGGAAGTGTCATGATAATATCAGTGACCTTGTTATGTTCAATATAATCCTTTGCTTCCCTCACAAACTCTCCTTTAACAACATCAGAGCCCTGCTCATCCGCTATTTCCCCTGCAGTTCTTAAAAGGTCAAGGGCATAACGAGCATCACCCTCCTCCTTAGCAGCTAAAGCAGCGCATAATGGTATAACATCGTCTTCGAGCACTCCATCATTGAATGATAATTTTGAACGCTCATTAAGTATATCAACTAATTGTGACGCGGCATATGGTGGGAAAACGATCTCACGATCCCTTAAACTGCTCCTTACTCTTGGTTTTATGAATTTTTTAAAATCTACATAATTACTAATTGAAAGTATTGAGACATTATCCGTACGTGTCAAAGTATATAAAAGGCCATCTCCATCCTTTTTAAGCAGAATATCTATTTCATCAAGCACCACAATGAGTATGAGGTCTTGTCCAAAAACATTCTTTTTAAAGAGGCTCCTGAAAGTGTTTATAACTTCTGCCTTTGTCCATCCACGATAAGGAACATCCTTTCCAAACTGTTGACACAATCTTGCCAGAACCTGATACTCTGTAGTGTAATCTGTACAACGTATATATTCTGTTCTTACATTAACATTAGAATCCTTAGAGGCCTCATTAAGCTGTTTCATGGCAAATTTAGCCACAGCAGTTTTACCAGTTCCTGTCTTCCCATAGATTGTAATATCCGGTGGTGTAACACCCTTAAGCGCCTCCACCCAATACTTAGCTATGGCCCTTATCTGTTCTTCACGATGAGGTAACTTATCTGGTAAAAACCTATGATCCAAAAACCTCTTATCCCTAAAGACTGACTTCTTACCATCTAATTCGTCAAACACATTCATGATACCACTTCTAGTAAAATTTTAAAGTCCCTGAGATTCCACTTATAAAATTAGATGATGTAATACCGCACCCCCACTTGCATCTAAAACACATGAAATTATAGTTATGTTGCAAGTGTAACTTTTCATCAATATATTACATAAAACTTTTTATTAAAAACATGCCATAAAATATTACAATAGAGAGAGGGATCCATTTCAAGTGTAACATTACAAGACCACACCCCCACAATAGAGAGAGGGATCCATTTCAAGTGTAACATTACCAAAAAATCATGAAAAAAGAGAGGTCTTACATGGTCAGAACGAATCCAATCCCTAAAATCCCCCAAGAAGCTATAACACCCACTAAAAAAATCTAAATTATATAATTAAAGCCATTTTTTAAAAAATTGACACACTCCAACGCTTCATTTGGAAAAAAAATATAACATAAAATTCAAAACTGAATGAGTAGTACAGAGAAAAAAATTTGAAAAGATGACAATCTACTTTTAGAGCCTGCTACTGAAGTAAATGAAAAATAGAAAAATTATAAATCTACATACCCTAATCACGGATTCAATGCCAGATTTTTGCAAGAATAAGCCTAAAACGCATTAAAAGTTAGTAAAAAAATTATTTTCAATTGAATAGGCTAATATCCGACATAAATGAGGCGATCCATATCCTAGTCAGGGTATCTAATCCACTTAAAGATAAATTCTCCTAAATCCTATACTGGAATTCCATACACTCAAGCCTGAAATCATTATACAAGCAATTGGGGAGGGTTTGTATTGTGCCATCTATCCTTCTCCACTGCTAAATTCCTACTCCCCAAACCTCACTCTATAGAGCTAGTTCCTCCCGAAATATTTTTTTGAGGTATAAATTTAATATCCATCACCCACCTACACAGAAGTTTTGCAAGCAACTGCAAATAGAAACTACCAAGAATATTAGAATGTGACCTGGACAAGTAAACTGCAAGTAAAAATTAGACATGCTTTCATTTATAAATTACCAGCGCCTGATTTCAGGCTAGTGAGGATTTCCACTAGTAATTGCAAAGAAAGGTAGCTGCTGTGGATATATGACTTCACATTAGGGAATACTCAGAATGGTAATTACTGAAGAATCAAAATATTGGGAGGGATGGTTAACTGGACTTGCCCAAATTATGGCGCAAAATTGGAATCCTCAAGGTTTCAGATCATTAGATGATCAGACTGTTAAGGGAAAAGAAGTTCTAGTAACCATGCAAATCTCTAATACACATACAGAATCCAGAAGCAACACAGAAAAGATGGAGTAATTACAAAAAATAGATAGCAATAAACATAAGAAAAACAGATTATACTTGCCCATAAAGTGTCACGCGGACATAGGCATGACTATGAGAGATACTATACCAAGTTAGGAAATATAAACTAGTTTACTTAGCATCGGAAGAATCTGACGATATGGAAACACACAAAATCATAAACGAGGAATTATAGACAACGAGAACATAGTAATAACCAAAACCGGAAAAAAAGTAAATACGACCTTAAAATGATGGATCTTTTTGAGCGAGTCAAAACACAATCTCATCACTGAAGCCATAATATCAATTGAAATATTCAACGATAGGATTATAACGGGAGCAGAAAAGCAATAAAAAAAATTATGTAAAACACTTATCTGAAAAAAAACCAAACACGTTTACAAAGCCCAAAATTTTATAGACAAGATTGAAAATCTTTCTAGCTTGTAGAAATCATAGAAAAATCATATATTATCACTATATTCAACCACCTTTTAATGGTGAAGTTGATTTTTTACTGGCATACTGATGTCTTTCATGTCTAATAATCTGGAGCATCAGATGTAAAGGGTAGAATAGATTCGACACAAGCTTTCAAAATAGGGAGAACTTTATTGGAAATATGGAAAATCCCAAAAACCTCCCTGATGAAGTCAAAAAATTAGCGGAGGGCTAGAGGCTTATAGTTCACCACAGTCAGATACATTTCAAGTGTAAATCTTTACCTTCAATAATTTTACAGTTGAAATGCACCTCTCTCTCATTTCATGGAGGGTGCCTTCCCAATTTTACAGTTGAAATGCACCTCTCTCTCTGGTTTATACATACATGGTGTCTTCATGCATTTCGTCTTTTTTTTCTCCGAATCTTTTCTGTATGAGCCATAAAACATGCAATTTGGCTTTAAATACCTTTTTGATAGTTGATATTAATCTGTCTTTGGTTAATGCGTCATTGTAAATCTCATCGGTTACAAGGTAACTTTCTAGGATGTTTCTTGGATGTTCTAATTGGAAGTCAACGAGAAATTTGTTCAGAGAAAATCTAACCTGCCAAAGAAACTCTTCCCTCTTAGATTCACTCAATTCCCGGATCTTTGATAAATGTTCAGGGCCTACACTTGTTGCACATGCAATTAATATTAAATCCTCTTTACCTTTTGGTTGTATGACATCTATTACATGGTCCTCTGGGTAATTTACAATGAAATGGAAATTGGCATTTTCATCATCTACTATCTGCCCTAGGAGATCTTCTTCAATGAGCCATTGTTTTATTTTATCCTCCAAAGTTATCACCTTCTCTTTTCCTAAATATTGTCATAGTATATATATAATTGAGATAGGTAAGGAAAATTTTCTCAAGGGAGGGGAGCTTATACTATTGGACATATTCATAATCGGAATTTTGATAGATATTATAGTAGGCGAACCACCAGTTTATCTCCATCCAGTGGTATGGATGGGTAGAATGATTGAAAAATTGAAGGACAAACTTGGAAAAAAGAAAATCTCAGGGGTAATATTAACTTCAATTATCATCATAGCTTTTATTATTCCGGTTTTATTCCTCAACCTTTTACCATGGCTATTAAAAATCTTATTATCATCTTTTTTGTTTTCTATTACATTTTCCATCAAATTTCTCTTCCAATCAATAATAAAAGCAAAAAATGAACTCGAAAGTGACATTGTAAAAGCCCGTTTACATATTTCGAACCTGGTAAGTAGGGACACATCTAAACTTGACAAGTACCAGCTCACATCAGCGGTAATAGAGAGCTTAACAGAGAACATAACGGATTCTATAATATCTCCTATGATATTTTTCATGATACTTGGACTACCTGGGGCGATGGGATACCGGGTTATTAATACATTAGATGCGATGGTGGGCTACAAAGACGAGCAAAATCGTTCTATTGGATGGTTCCCTGCGAAGGCAGATGATCTCCTAAATTATATACCTGCGAGGATAACAGGACTCCTTATAGTGGCCGCGGCTTTCATACTAAGAATGGATTGGAGAAAAAGCTTGATGACCATGTTACGCGACAGTAAATTAACTCCCAGCCCCAATTCTGGGTATCCCATGGCCGCCGCGGCTGGAGCCCTTGAGATCAGATTGGAAAAACCAGGCGTATACATCATAGGGGATGAAAACAATGAACCAAAAACATCAGCCATTGCTGATGCATTAAAGTTATCATATGTCACTGTTTTATTGTTCATATTACCCATCATAATCTTGGGGGTGTTAATCTGAAAATAGCATTGTTATCCGTAACCAAAAAAGGGTTAAGAATTTCAAAACGACTTAAAATGAAACTTTCACAAGATCCAAGAATATTAAAAGTTGATATTTTCCATAAAAATGTTAAAAAAACTCTCAGTAGGATATTTAATGATTATGATGCGATTATTGGTATAATGGCCACTGGTATAATGGTAAGGAGTATCTGCGAGTTTTTATCGGATAAAAGGCAAGACCCTGCAATTATTGTGATGGATGATGCGGGAAAGCATGTTATAAGTTTGATCTCCGGACATTTAGGGGGTGCGAATGATTTAACATTAAAAATAGCAAGTTTAACAGGTGCACGGCCAGTTATCACCACATCTACAGATGTCCATGGTTATATAGGTATAGATGCACTTGCAAAAAAATACTATTGGAAAATAGAAAACACAGACAAGATAGTTAAATTTAACAGGGCGTTACTAAACGGTGAAAAGATAATGATAGAGTCTTCTGAGAGCCTAGAATATCTGTCCGATGATCCTATTTTCAAGAAGAGTTACATGATAATAAAAGGTGAAGATAAAATCATTAAAGCAATTTTAGATAATGATGAAATCCAAATAAAACCTTGCAGACTCGTTGCAGGTATAGGTACAAAAAAAGGTGTAAATGAAGAAAAAATAATAGAAAGTTTAAAAAGGACCCTATCATTCTTGGATCTTCCACTTGAAAGATTGGATGTTATTGCAACAGGAGAGATGAAAAAAGGAGAAAAGGGTATAATAAATGCTTCAAGAATCTTGAAAATACCATTAGAATTTGTGAAATTGGACGATTTGAAATTGGAGGATACACCTTCAAGGTCTAGTTTTGTGGAGGGTAAGTTTGGCGTGGGGAGTGTCTGTGAAGCCGCTGCACTTCATGTTGCAGGGAAAGGGGCACGGCTCATTCTAAAAAAAACAACTTATGACGGTATTGCAATAGCAGTGGCTGTATCCCGAGAAAAAGTTTTTTAAAGAGTGTGCAACAAAATAAAACCAACCAAGAAAAGTATTATTAAAGTTTTATTTTAAAAGAAATGGAGGATTTTAACATGAGTAACAAGACTTTTGAGAGGGTTTCCAAGATCTTAAAAAGCATAATGGAAGATACTAGCGTCCCAAGAAATATTAGAAGGGCCGCGGAGGAATCTAATGAAATATTACAAAATGAGGAAGAAGATGTAACCATCCGGGCGAGTACTGTTATATCAATACTCGATGAGATTAGTAATGATCCTAACATCCCTATACATGCAAGAACGCTAATATGGGAAATCCTAAGCGAACTTGAATCGATATGAACTTGACATCCATCTAATTCAAATTTTGTTAAGTATATAGGCTAGGAATTGTATCTTGGCACTTTCTTCTATAAACTCTGCAAGTTGAACTGCTTCTTGAAGATCTGAACCGCAACAGACAATACCATGATCTTTTAAGATTAAAACCTTACCCTTCTCTATCTTTTTGACGCATTCTCTGGCCAATTCCAAGCTACCAGGCTTATAATATGCCACTTCATCAATGAAATCTCCATTGAAGCCTTCAAATCCTTTCAATTTTTTATCTGAGAAAGCAAAGGCAGTTGCATAAGGTGAATGCGTATGTACTATACCTTTTATATCCTTTCTTATCTTATAGATCCCAAGATGGAGGTATACTTCAGATGAGGGGTTTCCCCCTATTAATCTGCTCCCATCCATCCCTACAATAGCCACATTTTCCTCTGTCACAAGGGAAAGGGGAACACCTGTAGGAGTTATGGCTATCTCATCTCTACTTAAACGCATGCTGATGTTACCCGCGCTCCCTGATACAAGACCGCTACTGTACATGTAATGGGCTGCTTTAACCAGCCCTTTTATGCTTTCTCCCAAGTTATACCCCCAATTAGTTGAATTCTAATACTTTTATATCTCCTTTATGTAATACCGGTACTTGGCCGCAGGTTGGAACTATATTGTAGATCTTCTGGAATTCTGTCTGTGACTGGAATGTCCCTGAATTTATGAGGTGGATTCCCTTGTATTTTTTGTAAGCGTTGATATGGACGTGTCCTGCATGGAAAATATGTGGTATTTCGTCTATGACGAGATGGTCTTCAACTTCATAAGCTAGTGGTGTTCTCTCCCCATAGATTGGGGCTAGGTGCCTCTTTTCTAAAAGTTCGGCCATTATAAGGTGTGATTTTTCATGTGATAAATGGTTGACGGTCATGGCCATGTCATCAAAGCTTCTACCATGATATATGAGTACTTTGACACCGTCTAAGCTCACGATTGATGGGTTACTTACAAATTCTGTGTTTTTCAGCTGGTATAATGGTTTTGCGTATTCTTTTGGTATGGCTGGTTGTGGTTCGGCTATCCTAGAGGCGTCGTGGTTGCCGGGAGCTATTATTATCTTTATATCATCTCTTATCTCGCCTATTAATCTTGCGGCTTCCTCATATTGTTCATTCACATCTTTTATTATGAGTTCTTTTTCCTGGTTTGGGTATACTCCTATACCATCAACGATGTCGCCGGCTATGATAAGATATTTAACATCTTCTGCTATTTTCACATGTTCTCTGGTTCCAATTTCACAGTTTAACCATTTTATAAACTTTTTGAATGATTCTTCCAAGAATGTGGAGCTTCCTATATGGGTGTCTGAGATGAAAACAGTGGAGAAGTCCATGGGTTTTTCCTCTATCCTAGGCAAGCCGGGATGGATTATCTCTGATGGTATTACGAACCTACCCTTCAAACTCCCCTTAACCCCTATGACCTCATCTTTAACGAGTCTGTTAGCCTCCTTGAATAATCTACGGTTTTCTTTATGGACTATGAAGCTTATTTCTCCGGTTTCATCCTCTATTTCTACTATTTTATGATTATTTTTTGTGTCTCTAATCTCTCGAACCATCCCAATTATGGTTATAACATCATGATGCGGTGAAACGTTTGAAATAGGCATCGGATCCCTGAATTCGCCTCTTCCCATGAATATTTCCTTTAATTTATTATATCTACTATTAAAATAGTCCCCCATATCCTTTATTTCGCCAGTAGTATAAGATTTCGTACTAGTATCCATAATTACCTTAAATTCATTAAACTTTCCGGCTTTTAAATCACCTCCTGGCCTGCTAGAATCCGTGTCAAGAACTTCTGGTGTTATAATTAAAAGTTCACCATCTTTCCTTTGGCTCTTTAAATTTTCGATAATGTTAAGGACGGTTTCCTCCTCTAATAATTTCATTCTTTCATAAGCTTCAGGTTGTACAAGGAAACCATCCTCCGCAAGTCTCAAAAGCATATCTCGGCTCATAGTAACCAATCTTTGACAATTTTATCATATGTAGTCGAAACTTTCTTATTATATCACTATCAATAACATATGATAAAAACTATGATAAATTAGTTACCCCACACACAACACAGATTTTAGAAAGCATAAATTTTATATCAAAAAAAGGGAAAATCTTAGAAGCCCACAGTTTTAACGGTTTTAGTGTAAAAAAAACTTAAAGGGTGATTTTAATGTCAAGGATACTTAAATTCTTCTTATTCCTCATACTATTCATGGTATTCTTCGAAGCTGGTGTTATAAGTTCATATACCTTAGTTACTTCTCAGCCACCTAATGTGAAAAAATTAATAGACACCCAATTAGAGATACTATCATCCTATCTGAAAATAGGTAAAGAGATAATAGGCCCCAAACCAGAAACTGTTAACATTACTAATAAGATGGAAGTGGCTGAAACACTCCAAAAAAAAGCTCAAGTAGATGGTGTCGAATTAGAAACTCTCAATGCAACAACTTTCGAAGACCTTGAAAAGGGGCGCGTTAATGTTAACATCACAGCAGTCGCCTATAGAGAGAACATAACAGAATCTACCGGTCAAATAGTCATAAGACCAACAGCACAATTCATGATAACAGCAACAGCAGTCGCAACAGTTGAAGATGACAAAATCAAAGTAGATGTAGGGACAATAAAAATACTTTCTGTTATCCGCATTTATTAGGGTGAAACAAATTGATCAAAATCGTCGGCATTGGACCTGCAAGAGATGACATGACATTCAGAGCTTTTAAAGCTATAGAAAATGCTGATGTTATAATAGGCTACAAAAAGTATGTTGACAGGATTCGTGATATCATAAAGGACAAGGAAATCATCGAGAAAGGGATGCGGGAAGAGATTAGAAGGGCTGAGATCGCGATAAAAAAGCACAGAGAAGGAAAAAATGTTGCACTGATAAGTTCAGGGGATCCTGGAATCTTCGGAATGGCTAACGTATTTTTTCATCTGATCGACAAATATTCCAATATCGAAGTTGAAGTGATACCTGGTGTTACAGCAGCAAATTATGCGGCCTCACTCCTTGGAGCGCCTTTACATGATTTTGTTGTTATAAGTTTGAGTGATATTCTAACACCACTTTCTGAGATAAAAAAGAAGGTTGAAAATGCCGTGACAGCAGGGTTTGTCATAGTATTCTATAATCCACAAAGCAAAAGGAGGAAAAAACCGTTAATGGAAGCTTTAAAGATAATTAGAGAACATTTAACCTCTGACACTCCGGTGGGGATTGTGAAAGGGGGAACAGTCAAGGTAACAACCCTTCGAAGATTAGATGCTGAGAAGGTGGATATGTCGACCACTATAATAATCGGCAACCCTACAACCTACATTAAAGAAGGTTACATGATAACACCACGAGGATATGCCCTCAAATACTTTATACACCCACTTGCACGCGAATATTATCAAAGGTATATTAACGGAGAGATCCAAGAGGGTCCCAATTTTGAATGTGAATACTATCCTTGTCATTTCATGGGACAAGATTGCACATTCTGTTATTGTCCGTTCTATCCTTGTGGGGACGGTTCAACAGGCGGTTACTGGATAAAGGATAAAGGCGTGTGGAGTTGTCAGGAATGTGAATGGATCCATGAAGAAGACACGGTTAAATGTTTAAAGAAAAGTTTGGATGATATTATCAAGGAGGTTGAAGATCTTAACAGGAAAAAGAAGGAGCTTTTGAAATTGAGGAGAAGTTGCATCTGTAAAACTAGATCGAAGTGAGAGGGGGAGAAAATTGTCAAAGGCTAGTGTTAAAGATATCTTGATTGAAATGAAAAATCTTTCGGAGTTGATGGTTGATTTAGCATACTCGGCACTTTTATTTAATAGTAGAGATGCTGCAGAGGAAGTTAAAAAATTGGAGAATAGGGTGAACGGGCTTAATTATGAGATCAAGAAGGAGTCTCTGCTTGCTGCAAGATCTGTTGAAGACGCGGAGGAACTCACAGCCTTACTAGAAGTGGGGCAAGCCACTGAGAATATAGCAGACGCCGCCAAGGACATTGCAGAACTAGTTTTAAAGGGAATAAAACCCCACCCAGTATTTAAGATGGTGATGGAGGAGTCTGATGAGATAATCGTGAGGGTAACCATAAATGAGGGGTCAGAACTCGCTGGGAAATCACTAGGTGAAATTCTTTTAGGAACAAGGACTGGTATGAGGATAATCGCTATAAGAAGGGGTGAATCATGGATCTATAGGCCTGACAGGAATACTGTTTTAGTCGAAGGGGATACCCTCATCGCTAAGGGCAATGAAGCCGGGGCAGAGTTATTGAGAAAACTTGCTAAGAATGAAATGTCACTTGATGAACTTTAAATATTAGAATTTGCAGGTGATCCAAGATGAAAAAATTAACAGAGAAAATCAAAACTATAATGGATCACCTGCTCACCCTCCTAGTTAACATTTCAATACTCTCTTCAAAGGCTTTTATAAAATTCTTCGAAGTTTTCAATAAAATAAATTTTTTTATTAAAAGCATAAGACGAGTCCTTGGAGAAAGCCTATTCGCACTTTTTATATGCGCTATCGGCGACCTTATAGCAGGTATCGTCCTCGGTAAAATGACGCATTTCCTCGAAGCTTACCCCGGTCTTATAGTTCTTATACCCGGTGCAATAGGAATGAGAGGTAACATCTTCGGGGCTTTAGGCTCACGCCTTGGATCAAACCTCCACATAGGTACTCTTTCAACAGAACTTAAAAAATCTGCAATTTTAAATGAGAACATAGAAGCCACCATCATCTTAACCATAGTAATGTCCTTGTTCCTTGGATTCATGGCATGGATGCTCTGCGAAATTTCAAATTTTAGAAACATAGGGATAATTGATTTCACCATAATATCAGTTATGGGTGGTATAATCTCTGGAACTTTCTTATTACCCGCCACGATTCTGATCGCGCTCAAAAGTTATGAAAATGGGTGGGACCCCGACAATATTACCACGCCCTTGATAGCAGCATCAGGAGACCTTTTCACACTACCATCCCTTTTTTTAGCCATACTATTTCTGGAATTAATAAAAAACACAATCCTAGAACCAACATTTTTTCTTCTTTTCATTTTAATGGGAGTATTAGGCCTCTTAATAGGGTTAAAAGGGGATGGATATTTGAAGGGCATAGTTAGTCAAAGCGTCCCAGTGCTCCTTCTCTGTTCAATCTTTGGAACAGGTGCAGGTAGCATCCTAAACAGCAGATTATCTATCATATTAGATAATCCTAGTATACTCGCACTTGTACCTTTATTCTCAGGGGAAAGCGGAGACCTCGTAAGTATACTGGGCGCTAGATTATCCTCTGGTCTACATTCAGGTACTATACCCCCAACTTTGATACCAAGGGAGGGGGCTCTTCATAATTTTGGTATAATCATCATACTTTCCATTATAATCTATCCAGTGATAGGGGTTTTAGCCCATCTTGTAAGCGCTGCATTGGGCTTGCCAACAATTCCTATCCATAAGATGATTCTGATAAGCGCACTTTCAGGTTACCTCCTAACACCCTTCCTCTTGACTTTAGGCTTTTACCTGAACTCTCTTTCATATCGAAAAGAACTAGACCCTGACAATGTTGTCGTACCCCTTTCAACGAGTTTAACCGACCCTATGGCTAATCTTTGCCTTGTTTTCATGATAATATTATTTTTGAACGTTTAAATCCATGCTACCATAACAAAATCGCACGGTTGAACCTGGAAATAATCTGGTTGAAGTGGTGGGGAAGATCCCTTCGGCACGGAAATGATTAGAACATTCCCATCAGACCTTGCATGTATCCATATTATCCCAGTAGAATTCGAAGATAATAGGCTTCTTATCCTGTCATTTAAAAGCACGGGAGACTCGTAAAGATTCTCTTCATCGTTCTTGTTCTCAGGAGTGTCCATAATCCATGATACCCCTGGATTATCTGCTAAAAGGTAATAATTATTCCTTTCAATTTCTTCGTATGTTGTTTTGAAGTAGCCGCATTTCCATGTTCCATGTCTATA
>LGEU01000122.1 GCA_001507955.1 Methanobacteriaceae archaeon 41_258
GAATTTTTCTATTATACTAGCTATTCTCTCAGAGCCCCACCTTTTAAGGTCATCATCTATTATTTTAACAGAGAATGACGCCTTCTCTAATGAAGCTGCAAGATACATTAAGTTTAGTGGGGGTAAAGTTAATCCTAGTTTGTTTTTAATTGCTGTTTTATCCTGGGGGTTTAGGAGGACCACATCCACTTTTAACACTCTTCCCTATTTATTTTGCAAGTGCGCTTTCCTTTATCTTATGCCATAGATTTTTATTGTTTATACACCCAGGGTCTGGGGCACATATATCCTTGAAGTACCCGTATGCTCTTGCCCTACACCCACCACAAATATTCCTTGATTTGCAACTGTGACAAGTCCCTTGGAGCTTATCCCTGTCCCTGAGCGCCTCTAATATCCTATTATCTCTCCAAAGTTTTTCGAAATCGTCTTCTAGAATGTTACCTATCCTAAGTTCATCTTCATGTGGGAAGAATACACATGGGTATATGTCACCGTTGGGTTCAATGCTTAAGTAGAATCTTCCAGCGCCGCAGCCACCTATAAAATCTGCTAACTGTCTCAAATCAGGGTTTGTATACTCTGGATTATAGAAGTGTGTGGGGATGATCTGATTATCACAGGCGTTAAGCTCTTCTGCTACCATTGCAAATTGTGGTGCTGTGGAAAGCACTTGTATATCATTGTTGAAATTGCCATAATATGCATCACGCAATATCCTATACCTTCTACCAGGTGATATGTCAAGGTTTATGTTCTCCATCCCCCTACCCGTGGGTATGAAGTTGAATAGCATGAGCCAGTCAGCACCGAGATAATGGGCTAGTTCCATCATCCCATGAATTTGATGATAATTTTCGGCCGTTACCGTCATAGCCACTTCAACAAAAACATCATGGGCTGAAAAATTCTTAACAGCCTTGCAAGCCCGCTCCCATGAGCCCTTAACACCGCGAAAACTGTCATGAACATTTGGATTTAGACTATCAATACTAACCTGGATGAATTGCAGGCCTGCGTCTATGAATTTTTGGCAACGATCTTCATCAGCTAATATGTAACCATTGGTCGCCATTGCAACATATAAGCCCCTTCTCCTTGCATGTGATACGTAATCGAGTATATTTGGGTGGATGCTTGGCTCTCCACCAGAAAATGCGAGTGAAGTGACACCATTATCTGCTAGGATGTCTATGGCTTCTATTACCTCGTTTTCGTCTAATTCGTCTTTTCGTGGGGTGCCCGCGGTTTCGTAGCAATGTTTGCAGTTCATGTTACAGCGGTGTGTGATATTCCAGACGACCTGGAATGGTGCTCCTGGCACGAATGGTCTTCTAACCCCGAAGATGCCTATACCTTTGAGGACGTTTATCAAACCTTGCAGCCAGTAATGGTCGTTCATTTGTTCTTTCAGTTCTTCTTCTGATACTCCGAATGCTTTTGCACCGCTTTTTATTATATGCGAGAGGAAGTATGATAGGATCCTGCATTCCATGCAACAATCTCTATCGTTTATATAATTGTCTAATGCAGCTTCTAGGCGCGTTTTATTATCTTTTTCGCAGTTGTGGAGCATGAGGTTTATTAGGAATCTTGATAGTGGATTTTCAGCTATTCTTTTGAATGTGTTGATCATGTTCCCCA
The DNA here is from genome assembly GCA_001507955.1 of Methanobacteriaceae archaeon 41_258. Taxonomy (GTDB): domain Archaea; phylum Methanobacteriota; class Methanobacteria; order Methanobacteriales; family DSM-23052; genus Methanothermobacter_A. The sequence goes on from LGEU01000122.1 coordinate 1,645, forward strand.
TGTTGGTTTCTTCCTCATCTCCTCTATTTAGCATTTTGATGCCCCCAGTTCATTTTATCCCCCTTAGGAGGATGTTGATGAAGTTTTTGATGTATTTTTCTTCTTGTATTTCGCATTCTTTGAAATGTGATAATAGGTTTAGATGTGAAAGGTAGCTTACGAAGATTAGTGCTGCTGTTTCTGGGCTGATTTTTCGGATATTGCCCTTTTTGATCCGTTCTTTGAAATAATTGGTTAGGTTGGTGTAGAGTGTCTTGTTGATCGAGTCTAGTAGTTTCCATTCTTCTAGGCCGTGTTCTTCTAGTTCTTTTTCCACGAGTATTATGAATATTAGGTCTATTTTTTTCTTAACTACCAATTTGAAGAATTCTTCTGCTAATCTATATAGGAATTCCTCGGGTTTGTCCCTGAGCTCCGATTTTGTGAGTTTATTGAATATTTGGGAGGATAGTATGGCGTTTTCATTTAGTATTTCCCTGAGTAGGTTGCTCTTTGATTTGAACTTCCTGAATAATGTGACTTCACTCACACCCGCCTCTTGGGCGATTTTGCGTGTTGTAGCACCTTTATATCCCTTTTTTATGAAAGTTTCCCTTGCAGCTTTGAGTATTTTCTCTCGTGTAGTTTTCATAATACCACAGGGAATGTAGGTACTTACTTACATTATGTTCATATCCCCCATATAAATATTCCCCCCACAACACAAAAGGTAAAAAAAAAATTCAAGTTATTTCATTTGACTGACGGAGAATAAAGGTTCTAAAATGAAACCTCCTTTTTGAAGGTTTTCTTTCGCCCCCTCCTCACGATCCACTATCACAAACACCCGCTTGACACGGCCACCATTATCTTCTATTACTTTAATAGCTCTTAGGAGGGAATTTCCTGTTGTTGTAACATCCTCCATTATCGCTATATTATCACCCTTTCTTATAGTGCCCTCGATCAATTTTGAGGTTCCATACCCTTTTTTTTCCTTTCTTATTATGATAAGCGGCTTTTTAGTCTTGAGTGATACTGCTGTGGCGATAGGTACAGCACCCAAGGCGGGTCCAGCTATCTTATCAATTTTATCAGTGTTTATGTTCATTTTTATCAATTCCGCTATCAAATCTAGGACTTGTGGGTCTGTTATGGCCTTTTTAATATCCACGTAATAATTACTTTTTTTCCCGGAGGAGAGGATGAAATCACCTGTCCTTATAACCTTTTTTTCCTCTAATAGCTCTAAAAGGCGCCTTTTAAGTTTCTCCTCCTCAATTTCCCCGCGCATATCCTACAAACTCCCAATTCTGGAACATAACAATCCGAGCACACCAAGGCTCCGCATAGACGACAAGTATGTAAAAACGCCACTTTACCACAGAGGCTGCACACACCCCTAACTTCCAACTTCAACACCATAAAAATAATATAATGGGCCTATAGGATCATTCTACCGGCCCTTCAAGGAGTATTTTATCCCCTATTTTTTTAACCATCTCATAGGGTACTATTGTCTCCCCCTTGGATAATCCAAGGCCCTCTGACAATCCACCTTTACCTAGTATGAGCGCTTCTATGGTTCTTGTTTCAAGGTCTACTTCAATATCCTTTACCTTCCCTATTACGCTGGCCGAACTGTCAAGAACCTCTTTACCTATAATATCTTCAACCACTCTCATTTTATCCACCTTATATTCCTTATATATTACTGGTTATTTATAATTTTGGAACTGATACTTTAGTCCCTGTTCCAGTTTATGAGACCATAAACTATACATACTACTGTTATTAGTATGCAAGATATGTAGGCGCTCCAAACCCATGGATCAGGTATGCCAACAACTTCCATGATCATACACCACCAACACCCTTAAAACATTCCTTGAGATGATCATCATCAAGTTTTTCTGTTAATAGGCTTACAAGTACTGTTATAATCATTGAAACCGGAACCGCTACTAGTATAGGGTCAACGAAGGGCCAAGGCATCGCTTTGATGAGTAAACCGCCGAAGAGCAACTTTGCCAGGTGAAGGGCCGTGGCGGTCTTCTTATAGACAAAAAGAAGCCATATTAAACTTATAGTGGCGCCCGAGACCATGCCTGCTATCGCACCAGCCTTTGTCGTCCCCTTCCAGAATAATGCACAAGTATAAACAGAGAGGAATGTGGCCGCGCATAAACCGAAGAATAGTGCAGTCCCTTGTGCTATTATACTACTTGGGAGAATATATGCTAATATAACCGCGATTATAACAGCGATTATTATACCAATCCTTGTGATAAGCACTGA
>LGEU01000123.1 GCA_001507955.1 Methanobacteriaceae archaeon 41_258
AATCTTCTTTTTGAATCTTTCTTTCATCTGAGGATGTTTCGCAAAAACCTCATACAATATTTTTCCTATCTTTGTCAATATTTTCACCCTTATACACAGATTTGAAAAAATCTAATATACATTTTGTTTTCTATAGTATATAAAATATCTTATAAAAATTAGAAAAAATGAATACAAAAAAAATTATTGACCCTTGCACTAAACATCCAATCAGACTATTTTACCTGCAAAACCCTCTCTATCCTATAAGTGGATACTTAAGTACAAAATATTTCAAAAGTAACCCCCTATGAGGCCAACCGATCCACGATGGGGGAACAAAGGATGCAAAAAGTCTATGAGATACAACCAAAAGCGCCATGAATAATAATAGGAATATACTACAAGGGGATACCCCTCAAATAACATTCCACCCTGATGATTATAAGCTGTATCATCACCCATACGACGCTCAAGATGAGCGCAACCACTACAACAGTATTGTAGACCACTGCCTCCCATATAAGAATAAAATCATCCAATGCGCATAAACATCAACCACAACACTCACGTACATAAATCAAAATGTGAAGGGAATCTACATTTAAAGATGGGAATGGGTTATAGTTTAACCTCATGGTGACATCAAAAAAAATCTTTTACACTTAATCTTATAGGATTAAGACATTAAGGGGACTATAATTTTAGATCTACTTATGGGGGATAGAATTTGTAGCTAGTCAGCATACCATCCTTATTCTACATACCATAACTATTATTTATATGGGAATGTGTACATCTCTCAAATTTCCCATGAAATACTGTATCCTTTACTTTTTGGAAGAAGATCTAACAGCGCCAAATGCTAAAAAAATATTTTTCTTAACTATATAAATTATCGAGATTCCATTTTATGGGGATGATCATCCTATCAGAAAAAAGCATAGGATGCGATTTGGCCGTTAAGGCTATCCTTTCTGGAGGATAGGAAAATATATATTAGCTCAAATTCAAACTAAGGCTAGGTAAATGTCATTTCTCGGAGGGATAGAACAGTGAAGAGAGTATTTATCACATGTGCACTTCCATATGCAAATGGGCCAACGCATCTTGGACATTTAAGATCAACATATATACCAGCCGATATCTATGCCCGCTACAATAGGATGAAAGGTAGAGATGTTTTGTTTGTATGTGCAACAGATGAACATGGGACGCCAATAGCTGTCAAGGCCGAGAAGGAATCAAAGGATCCTCTTGAAGTGGCAACACATTATTATAAGATGATTCGTCGCGACCTTGAAGCATGTGACATATCATTTGATAATTTTTCACGTACAAGCAACCCATTACATCATAAGATATCCCAAAAATTCTTCCTAAAACTCTACAAAAAGGATTTTATCTATGAGAAGGATATAAAACAATTATATTGTAGGGAATGTCAACGTTTTCTCCCTGACAGGTACGTTGAGGGTAAATGTCCATACTGTGGGGCTGATGGCGCCCGGGGAGATCATTGCGAAGCCTGTGGCAGACACCTCGAACCCCTACAATTAGTCAACCCCAAGTGTATGATATGTGGCTCAAAACCAGAAGTCAGAAAATCTAGGCACTACTTCTTTAGATTGAGCAAATTCCAAAATAAACTCCTCAAATGGATAAAATCAAATAAGAACTTGCCTGCGAATGTTAAAAATTACGCACTTCAATGGGTGAAGGAAGGCCTAAAGGATTGGATACTTACAAGGGACATGGAATGGGGAATACCAGTCCCCCTCAAAGAAGCCAAGGGAAAAATAATCTACGTCTGGGGAGAAGCATTCCTGGGCTATATTTCATCAGCAGTTGAATGGAGCGAAAAAACAGGCAAAGACTGGAAAGAATACTGGGAAGACACAGTAGTCCACTTCATAGGAAAAGATATAATCTATCATCATGCAATTTTCTGGCCCGCGCTCCTCATGGCCTATGGTTGCAAACTACCAGATTATATCATAGCAGGAGAATACCTCTCCCTCGAGGGTAAGAAAATGTCCACGAGCAAAAACTGGGTTGTCTGGACATCAGAATTCCTGGAAAGATTTGAAAGCGACATCCTAAGATATTATCTTACAATAAACGCCCCCCTAACAAGGGACACCGATTTCTCATGGGATGACTTCCAAAGGAGAGTGAATGATGAACTAGCAGACATCCTAGGCAACTTCCTACATCGCACATTTTCATTCACCAACCGGTTCTATGATAGTAGGATACCCAAAGCCAATCTAGAAGATGAGGACATCCGAATCATAGAGGATATTAAAAAGGCTAAAAAAGATATCGAAGATGCCATTGAAAGATTCAATTTCAGAGAAGGGCTCGTAGAGATAATAGGCTTGGCGAAGAAGGGTAACAAGTACTTCAACGACCAAGAGCCATGGAAAACCATTAAAGAAGAACCTGACAGGGCCGCGGCTTGCATATTCACTTGTAACCAGCTAGCCAAGGCTATAGGAGCGCTCCTAAAACCATACATGCCCAGGAAATCCGCCAAGATACTGGAGATACTCAATTTAGAGGGTATATCATGGGATGACGCCACCACCCCAATCAAGGCCGGCCATGAAATCAGAGAAGCCGAACCATTATTCGCCAAGATCCAAGACAAGATCATAGAAGAGGAAAAACGCAAACTCCACCAGAAGACAAAACCCCGAGAAGATGTTAGCATAGAAGATTTCGCAAAATTAGACCTTAGAGTAGGTAGAATATCAGAAGCCTCCGAGATCAAAGGCTCAGACAAACTACTAAAATTGAAAGTTGACCTAAGTGATAAAACAATCCAAGTAGTGGCTGGCATAGGATCAAAATATTCAGCAAATGAACTTCCAGGGAAAAAAGTCATAGTACTAGCCAATATAAAACCTACAAAATTATTCGGGGTAAAATCTGAGGGCATGATACTCGCAACAGCAGAAAAAATGGGCTTACTAACAGTAGAAGATGGTAAGATAGGTGAAAGGATAAAATAAACCTAAAAAAGATCGTTGATAAAAATGGAGGAACCAGCCCTCATAGCAAAATCTGAAAAATTCCTAGAAAGTATAAAAACCCATAAGATAAACCTAGATAACCTCATAGACCCCAAAGGTTTCGTTGAAACATACGCTTATCTAAGATCCAATCTAATGAAACTCCAAAAGATAAAAAAGAGAATGGAGCTGAAAGGATTCAAAACACCATACCGTTCAGTGGCAATCTACGGCCCCCCACTAAAGGGTGAGTTGAAAGCAGAGGACCTCCATGACATAAGAAGACAAGCACAATATTTCAGGATGAAAGCCTCACTCAAAAAGAACATCCTGGACAGGGTAAACTCTGCAATAGCATCCCATAAGATAGCACTAGGCCACCTAGAAGAACACGGCACCCTAACTTGTCCAAGGTGCAGAAGAGTCTTCAAACTCGGCGAATTACCAGAGAATAGACTTAGAGAATGTGAATGCGGCTCCACCCTCCAAGTAAAATTCGAAGAAGGGAACATAAAACGCCCTGAGATAATACCACACCTTCCTCTTTCAGGAGACTATATGGTTAAAATCTCCCAATTAACCCCATGGGCCAGGGAATCCTTCAAAAAGATTATAAGACTCCTAAAAGATGAGAAAAGTGGAACCATAACCTCAGCAACCATGATCGTTAAAATTCCTAAATCTGGGCGCTGGATCAGAAAAAAGATGACCATCGAAGACATCGACCACATCGACTATGAAGAAAAATTAAAACAAGAATACGGACCCCATGCAAGGATAGAATTCATACAATTCCATCGTAGAAAATCCACAATAATCAATGATAGACATATTAGAACAGCACTA
>LGEU01000124.1 GCA_001507955.1 Methanobacteriaceae archaeon 41_258
ATTTGAAGAGTGGGGCCACACTCATAGTTGACCCTGATATGATAAAGGAAGAAGAGATAAAAGATTTCATCAAGAAAAAAAAGATAAAATATTACAAAGCCCCGGCTACTAGAACAGCTAAGGAGAAAATAGGCATCCCAATAGTCGCTAACATGGTGATGATAGGAGCCTTCACAAGGGCCACTAGGGTGATCAGTGACCATGCAGCTAAAAGGGCTATAGAGGATAGTGTGCCGTCCGGAACCGAGAAGAAAAATCTCGAAGCATTCGAAGCCGGGAAAAGAATACTAGAGGTGGGGGATCCTAGATGAAGTTATATGAATATAATGCCAAGGAAATTTTCAAGAAGGAGGGCATACCCACACCAGATGGGGGTGTGGCCAATACGCCCAAAGATGTTGAGAAAATAGCTAAAAGATTAGGGAAGCCAGTAGCTGTAAAATCACAGATCCTCGCAGGGGGCAGGGGCAAGGCTGGTGGGATAAGATTCGCTGACAGCCCAGAAAACGCTTACAAAGTCGGTGAAGAACTTTTATCTTCCTTGATTAAGGGGGAGAAGATAGAAAGGGTTCTTGTAGAGGAGAAGATCCCCATCGAAGAAGAATTTTATATTAGTGTTATAGTTGACAGGACGATGAAAAAACCCCTTATAATAGCAAGTAGTGAAGGCGGTGTTGAAATAGAAGAACTTGCCCATAAACATCCAGAAAAGATCATTAGGTATCATGTGGATCCTCTAGGGGAATTCTTACCCTATGAGGCGAGGGAAATCGCCAGAAAAATGGGCATGGAAGGTAAACTCATAAGCAGGGTAGGTAGCATAATCTGGAGACTCTATAATCTTTTCAGAAAGTATGACGCGCTCCTCGCTGAGATAAACCCACTTGTCCTCTCCGGGGATAACTTGGTTGCTGTTGATGCTAAACTCGAAATCGATGATGATTCGATCTTCAGACACCCTGAATTCAAGAAACAGGAAGAATATGAGGCTAGTGAATTCGCCTTTGTCAAATTGGATGGTAACATAGCAGTTATAGGTAATGGTGCAGGGCTCACACTAACAGCAATGGACCTCATAAAATTACAAGGTGGAGAACCCGCCACTTTCCTAGATATAGGAGGTGGTGCTTCTCCAGAAATCATAAGAAAGGCGATTAACCGTGTAATATCATATTCCAAGGTTGATGTTGTATTCCTAAACGTGCTCGGTGGCATAACAAGGGCAGATGACGTGGCAAAGGGTGTTGTTGAGGCTTTAAGGGACGCTGAACGGGACATACCTCTCGTAATAAGGCTTACAGGTACGAACGAAGAGGAGGGACAGAGAATCCTCAAAGAGGCAGGGATACCATTTGAAACATCACTTGAAAAGGCTGCTGCAAAGGCAGTTGAAGTTGCAAAGAGACTGTAGTCTATGATATCCTCCTTTTAACTTTTATAGAATGTGCCATTACAAGGGCCGATAATATAATATAAGTAAGAAGTGCTGACGAATTAAATGAACGATTAAACAAGAAAAGACCGATGATACTCTGTGTCAGAAAAGCTGAAAGAGAGCCGATAAGTAAAGCCTCCCTTCCAAGATATCTTCTACTACCATTCAATCTTTTCTCCCTGTACATTCTAAGAATGTGAAGTCCTGTGATGGTCACTATGAGCACCCATGATAATAGGAACAAGAGACCAAAATACCCAGCATCAAAGGCCACCGCAAATATACCAGGCAGCATATAATCTATATAATCCTTCTTATAGATAAGCACGCCATAAAAGATATGATAAGGTAAGCCTAACTGGTGTATTAGCGTCACTGGGAGTGTTATATAACCATCAGCTCCGCCTAGACACTCTGACTTCCAATAGCAGGAGCCAACCACATGACCCCAAAATGTTGTCTTTGTAAGTACTAACTTCAAACTGGGGATAGTATAATCCTCCAATCTAGTAATCCTAAGAAGCGGACTTAAAACTGGCATGTCAAATATCCTTGATAAGAATTCCATGAGCGCAAATCCACCTATAAGGGCTGATACGAATCTTATGATGGATTTCCTTGTTATCCTCGCAGTTCTTTTGAAACTTTTAGACATTATATAATATCCTAGGGCGCCTCCAAGGAACCATAAAAGGAGGAATGAACGGTGCATCAAACCCCCTGCGATCGCTATGACGAAAAATAGGATGTAATTTAATGTTTTGATAGAAGTTGAGCGTATACCGGCCTCTGACAATAAATTAGATGCTGCTAGTACAGTAACCCATGATAGGACTGCGAATGGGCCGAAGGGGTGTGTGAATTCTTGATGTGTTAATAAAGGCAGAATTAATAGGATGGTGTCAGCAGAGAATAATAAAGCAAATAATATTGTGACAAGAGTGCCTAGAAAGAGAGCCAAGCTCAGGGAAACTCCCACTAGATTGAATAAGATTATTATACCGACATGGATTATTATGGCAATTTCTATGATGAACTGGAGATTGTTCTTTGCTATTAACATGAAACTCTCAGAACCTCCCTTAGGTGGTGAGCAAACTTATTATATAATCATAGCGGTTTTTCAACCATGCATATAACTGAGCTTCTAATCCGGCGCCGTGGGTCTTATTTTCCAGCCTCTCTTTGAAGTTGGTGGTTAATCTATTCACTTTCTGCAAATTTGCAATTACTTGTGATATATCCTCCACTTGTGCGCTTGTAAGGTTAATATCTAGTTTATCCGCGGTGCTGATGACTGTCTCTTTTATCTTCCGGGTATCGTCGGATCCTGTTCTATTTTTAACTTCACTGATTAGCTGGGCTATGTTATCACCATTTTCACCGGTTTCATTAACTAGTCTGGTTTGGAGGTACATTTCTTCAAGGGATGCCTTTTTAACCTCGTCCGGTATATTAGCCCCGACAAGGGTCTCATAGCATTTGAATACGCCTATGAGGGCTGTTTCTCCAGATGATTGTAATGGTGAGGAAACCACTATATAACCTTTCTCTATACCAGCGGACTTTAAACTGTTTGCATACATTTGGGGCGTTGCCTTCTTTATTTTATCCTGATCAACGATTATTGTAAGATTATCATTCTCTAGATCAACCATTGCACATGAAAATATTTGATCAGGATTATATATTTCACCTGTGACATCTTCGGATATCCTATTAACATCCTGGGCCCTGACAACATCTATACTTGCATCTTTTATACCCTTATCTGTTATTGATTGGAAATAGTCCATCATAGCCTCTTTATACTCTGGATTGTTATATGTGGCCTCTCCTATTGTAATTGAAAGCCCCGAAGCCCCATAAGCAAATGATATGAATAATAGCAAGGCCAACAAGATATATTTCATTAGGATACCCCCCCCTCAACTTTGGCCTAAAAGTACTACTCGGCTCTCCTTTGACTTGTTAATTATATCCATCTCGGTTAATTCAGCTATTTTATCTGCGAATTCATAAACTTCAAAGAATAATGGCATGTTCTCCATTTCTAATCTCTGACGTGAATATCCAAGGTACATGTAGGCTTTCACTTCCACGAAGTCTGGTTGGGCCTTTTTGATGAGAGAGGCGTAGTCCCTTGGGTTTGTCATGTTTTTACCATGGACTGCTGTTATCCTTAAAACTCTTCGACAGTTGAAACTTGGAAGTAATTCTAAAGATCT
>LGEU01000125.1 GCA_001507955.1 Methanobacteriaceae archaeon 41_258
GCCGATTGCGATTTTATAATAACAAGTGAAGTTGAAGACTTGAGACGAGTCCATCACCTCCTAATTTTACCCTCCATAAAAACAGCCATAGAATTAAAGGAAAACCTACCATCATCCAATATTAACAAGGAGGGCAGACCCAAGGTTAGAATGCGAGGATCAGAGATAATGGACCTTGTACATGAATACGATGGACTCATTGGCCCATCCCATGCATTCACCCCCTGGACTAGCCTATACAAATCCTATGACAGTTACAAGGACTGTTATGGTAAAGCGCCCGATTTCCTGGAATTGGGTTTATCAGCCGATACGAACATGGCTGACAGGATAAAAGAACTCCAAGACATCCCATTTTTAACGAATTCTGACGCACATTCTCCTTGGCCGCACCGTCTCGGCAGAGAATTCAACCAACTCAAGGTAGATGAAATTTCCTTTTCCGCTATTAAAAAGTCTATAAAGAGGAAGAACATACGTGCAAATTATGGTTTCGATCCAAGACTTGGTAAATATCATCTCACAGCATGCACGCGCTGTTACAAAATCTACAAACCAGAGGAGGCTATAAAAGTTGGTATGAAGTGTTCATGTGGGGGGACCATCAAGAAGGGTGTGGATTATCGAATCCATGAAATAGCCACATGGAAAAAGCCACATCATCCAAGTCATCGCCCACCTTATATTCATATCATGCCACTTGCCGAGATAATCAGCATGAAACACGGTAAGGGTGTTACAACACGTTATGTTCAGAGGATTTGGGGAAAACTTGTAGAAGAGTTCGGTAACGAAATAAAAGCGCTCCTTGACGCTCCCCTAGATAAGATAAGGGAAGTGGATGCAGAAACTGCACTTGCAATAAGGGCGTTTAGGAATGGTTCCTTGGTCATAGTGCCTGGTGGTGGGGGCAGATACGGTGAAATACGATTCCCAGAAAATACATTGGACGCCTATTTTCGATAGGATATTAATTCATCGTCCATAGATCTTAAATCATCTTTTTTTGGAAGCAAGCACCTCATAATCCAGAGAATTTAAGGTAAATAATCACCCGCTCTTTATGTTCATGGACAATTTTTCTGAATAGTGAACGGACCCGCCGGGATTTGAACCCGGGACCTTCGGATTAGGAGTCCGATGCCCTATCCAGGCTAGGCTACGGGCCCCATACACGTGCTTGGTGAGGATTTTTTTGTAGCGGACCCGCCGGGATTTGAACCCGGGACCTTCGGATTAGAAGTCCGACGCCCTATCCAAGCTAGGCTACGGGCCCTTCTACTAAATATTATATTGGATAAAAAAATTGTAAATTTTTGGTATATAAATTATTTGCCTTGGTAGCGTTCTTGTTAGATTAAAGTTTTTACATGTATATTGGGGTTTCTGTTGGGGTTGTGGGTGTTTCTGTTTTGTGTACTTTTTCTGCTAATTTTTTAAGGCGTGATTCGATTGCCTGGGCTTCTTCTAGTAATGGTTCTGTGTCCACTTCTAGGCCTAGCATTTTATTGAGGACTTCAACCACTTCTGCCGCTGCTCTTGGATCAGGGTATGGTGTTAATATCTCACCGAATAGGCAGGAAGCTGGTATGTTTTCTATGGCGCATCTTGTCAGTAATGTTCCTGAGATCCCGTTTATGTTCCCAAAGGGTAATATTGGTATGTCCAGTTTTCCAAGTCTTTTTAAGGCGTCTTTGCTGTTCGCTGCTCCTGCGACTAGGTGTGATTTTTGCCTTACGATGATGCTGTTAAATGTTATTAATTCTTTGCTGTTGTTCCTTTTCATCCATTTTACCATTGCATTGGTCATGTCATAGACTATGGATGATGGTAGGATGAAGTCTGAGAGGAAGAGTACTAGTCCTTCCCCTTCATATACTCTGAATGGGTGTATTGCAACACCCCTGTAGAGGACTGCTAAGGGTGGGAAGTATTTAGAGTCGATGTATCCTATTTCCCTCATTTTAAGCTCGTCTACTAGGAGCCATCCTACGATGTTACCTAACAGTCCCAAGCCTGGAGATCCTTCGAGGACTATGGCGTTTTCAATTTCTTCAGATACTATTGTGCATGATTCATTTTTTGTTTCGACTTTCATGGTGGGGCACCACCACCCCCGCCTATGTTTTTACCTGTGACGGGGTCTATATGGATTTCTCCGATGATTTTACCATCTTTTTCTATTGGCACTACATATACTGGTTCCCCGCCTATGCTGACGAGGCGTGGAGTTCCTGCTGTAGCGCCTTCTTCTTTTATGTATCCTTTAGCTATACTTTGCGCTTCTGATGGACTCACAGAATAACCTCCATTACCTCCAATATTATCTAAGCTACTGGATCCACCTGCACCTCCGCCTGCACCACCGGCACCACCGGCACCACCGGTACCGCTAGCACCACCACTCCCCGAAGATGATGGGGTGGTACTGTCTGGGTTCGTTACTTGCCATAGAATTTCAGGGTTGTTGCTTATCTGGTAACCTGCTGCGATTGCTCCAATGATTAAAACTATAGCCACCGAAATTATAATCTTGGAGTCTATCATCGATTCTCACCTTCTATTCATTGTTTTTTTTTAGCGTGAACCGCCCTCACACAAAGGACAGGGGCTTTTTTGAAGACTTTTTTAGCATGTGCCCTTTTATCTTCAATTGGGGGCTCACACCACCCCCCATCCTTATAGATTTAGGGGGCTGCCTTCATATACATCTACTATTATATTTTCAATAAACAAGGTATTTAAACTTAGCTACTTACTCATTCCCTTGAGTGTTCCTCCTTCTTGGAAGGTGAGTTCCGAAAGTAATAGTAATAATAATGTTGTCCATTAATATTTTTTTATGATTTTATTAATTTTTGTTAATTTTTTATTCTAGTATAAATATTTTTCACTTTTTCTTTAATTGAAAAACTTATAACTATTTAAAGATATTTATATAACTTGATGGTTTTTTTGAATTCTAAAAAGAAGAGGTGATACACTTGAGCGAAAGGATTGTTATATCGCCGACCAGCCGACAGGAAGGTCACGCAGAACTTGTCCTGGAAGTCGATGATGAAGGGATTGTGACAAAGGGCCGATACTTCAGTATTACTCCTGTGAGGGGTCTTGAAAAGATGCTACTTGGAAAGGCCCCTGAAACAGCGCCAGTATTCACGCAGAGAATCTGTGGAGTCTGCCCCATACCCCACACTTTAGCATCAACTGAAGCAGTGGAAGACTCACTTGACATCGAACCCCCAAAGGCCGCTAAACTGCTCCGAGAACTAACATTAGCCGCACACCACGTCAACAGTCACGCAATACACCAGTTCCTCATAGCACAAGACTTCGTCCCAGAAAACCTCATGAAAACAGCGATAGAATCAGTATCAGAGATAAGAAAAAACGCACAATATGTTGTGGACATGGTCGCAGGAGAAGGTATACACCCTTCCGATATCAGAATAGGGGGAATGGCTGACAACATAACAGAACTTGCAAGAAAAAGATTATACGCAAGACTAAAACAACTCAAACCCAAACTAAATGAACACGTAGAACTCATAATAAGCCTAGTCGAGGAAAAAGGACTCCCAGAAGGATTAGGAGCACACAACCAACCAACACTGGCAACACACCAATTATATGGTGACAGGACAAAATTCGACTTGGACAG
>LGEU01000126.1 GCA_001507955.1 Methanobacteriaceae archaeon 41_258
CTTGCATTCAATGGTAATGTATTGTATTCATCCACAAGAAGCAGAGAATTCTCCATTGGGGACTTGAGGCTTGTGGAGCGTATCATAACAGCCTTTTGGTTGATTTCATCTTTGATAACCCCAGAAGGGTCATTAACATCTAAGCATGCGAATTCATTAAGTGATGGGGTTAAAGCGATCTCTTCCCCTGTGTTCATCATCTGGAGTACGCTATTGAAAATGAATATCATCGAGAATAGGGTGACCATCTGGAACATGAAGATGAAGAGAAATTTACGACTTCTGAATGTGCTTTTGATTTCCCATTTTGTTATAGTCCACATCTTATGAGCCCTTAACCATTTCTATGAAAACATCATCTAGGCTAGTTTCCTTTGTATTCACAGAGTAAACATTTCCCCCCAAACCGCCCATAACGACTGGGATAATACTTCTATCCTCAAGTGAAATTTCTAACCTATCCCCATCCAATCTTATATTCTTCACACCTTCAATCTTTATAAGGTCTAGGTCAACTCTACTAGGATCCACAAGACTTATCTCCAATGTCAGATCACCCTTTATCTTCGATTTAAGCTCCCGGGGCGTGCCCACATCTAATATCCGGCCTTGGTTTAAAATAGCGACCCTATCACAGAGATAGTCAGCTTCTTCCATGTAATGGGTGCAGAGTATCATGGTCTTCTCACCCTTAAGTTCCCTTATAAATTCTCTTATAGAGGTCGCGGTAGCGGGGTCAAGTCCCATTGTAGGCTCATCCAATATAAGAATAGGAGGATCATGTACGAGCGCCCTCACTATCCCAATACGCTGTCTCATCCCCTTAGAGAACGTGTTTATCGGATCAGTTGCTCTGTCCCCCATCCCCACAAGTTCCAAGAGTTCATCGATCCTACTATCAAGAACATTCCTTGGAACCCCATATAATTCGCCGAAATACTTGAGAAGATCCCTTGCCGTGAAGCGTTCATAAAGGTTCGGCTCCTCTGGGAGATAACCTATCATGGATTTGACCTTAATAGGATCCCTTGTAACATCTAATCCACCCACCCTAACCTTGCCCTTATCCGGGTGCAAGATACAAGCGATTATTCTTATGGCTGTTGTTTTACCAGCCCCATTAGGGCCTATAATCCCCAGTAACTCGCCATCATCCACATGGAAACTGATATCATCCAATGCCACTATCTTCCCAAAACTTTTTCTAAGAGATTCCACTTCTATCATATCAAAGTCCAACCCTCAGATTTCACCTAAAAATTATATTCTACTAGATTAAAAAATTTAATGATAGAGGGAGGATCTTAATGTTCATAAGCGAACTTTTACCAGTGAAAGAAACCTTCAGATTATTGGATGAGAATCAAAAGATCACCAGTGAAGAGACCATCAATCTGATCAACGCCCATGGTCGTGTAAACTCTAGAAGATTAATTTCTAAGTTGGATTCACCACCCTTTGACAAGGCTGCCATGGACGGGTATGCTATAAGGGCGGAGGACACATTCCAGGCCAGGGTGGATAATCCCATCAAATTAAAGGTTATAGATGCGATCGGAGCGGGCAAGGTTTCAAATGTTAAAATTAGGAATGGTGAAGCTGTTAAGATAGCTACTGGCGCCCCCATACCAGAAGGTGCAGATGCGGTGATCATGGAAGAATACACTTACAAAAATGGGGATGAAATCGAAATTCGACAACCCACCAGTCCGGGTGAAAACATCGCACCGAAAGGAGAGGATATAAAAGCGGGTGAAATTATACTAGAACCTGGGACTGTGATGCGCCCCCAAGAGCTTGCAATCGCGGCCTCAGCAGGGTACAACACCATCAAAGTTTATAAGAAACCGAGGGTTAAGATTATTATCACAGGCGATGAACTTATAGAACCCAGGACAAAACCAGGACCGGGACAGATAATAAACTCCAACAAGTATGCTCTCAAAGCACTTGTTGAAAGTGCGAAGGCCTCACCCACAGTCGAACATTCACCAGACAACCCCAAAATATTAGAGGAGAAAATCGAAGAAACCATCCAAGAATATGATATGATAATAACAACTGGGGGAACCGCCATTAGCAAAGGCGATATCGTAGTGGATACAGTTGACAAACTTGGCAGGGTCATCTTCCATGGGGTTGCCATAAGACCTGGGAAGCCATTAGCTTTTGGTTTAGTAGAGGATAAGCCCGTGTTCATGCTCTCAGGGTATCCTGTGGCTGCCATGGTACAATTTGACATTTTTGTAAGATATTATCTGCTGAGGATGCAGAATATCAATTATGAGCATCACCTGGTCGAGAGGATATGTCAACGTAAAACCCCATCAAGGCTTGGGCGGACAGATTACATACGCGCATTTACAGATAATAGAATAGTCGAACCGATACTTATAAGTGGTTCGGGGATCATAAACTCTATGGTCAAATCAAACAGTTATATCGTGATAGAAGAAAACAGTGAAGGAATCGATAAAAACTCAAAGTGTGATGTCCTTTTATTCGATTCTTTCAAGGTCTAAAAGGGGTGTATATGGATGGATATTTTATTATTCTATGGGATTGTTTTCGTACTCATATGGACTCTAGCATTATTATTCAGAAAAAAATTAAAGATTGAAGTTTATGGACCCCTTCTCATGAGAAAAACTACGAGGATGAGAGGTTTTATTGATAGGATAGCCCAAAAGTATTCCAGGTTCTGGAAGTGGAGCGTGAACATAGGCATTCCCATAGCATTTTTTTTCATGTTTTACATGTTATATGCGATCATAGCATCCCTTAAGGACATTTTTGTGCAACCGCAAGCGTCCTTGATCGTCCCAGGGGTGGATATCCCAGGGAGTCCCCTATTCGTCCCATTATCATATGGGTTGATAGGACTCATAATTGTGATAGTGGCGCATGAATTCGCACATGGAATACCAGCAAGGATTGAAGGGGTGAAAATAAAATCGATAGGCTTGCTTCTGCTGGCAATAATACCAGGGGCCTTCGTGGAACCCGACGAAGACGATATTAAAAGGTTAAAGAGGCTACCAAGGCTGAGAATATATGCAGCAGGATCTGTCGCAAATCTTATAATAGCATTCCTATGCTTACTGGTGTTCGTGGGTATCGCATCATATGCCATACCCTCAACCTTTGAAACAGATGGCGTGCAAATAAAAAGTGTAGTACCCGGCAGCCCAGCTAGTCACGTGTTAAAAGATGGTATGGTGATAAAGAGCATTAATGGCAAACCAACCAACAATTTAACCAATTATGAGAAGGCGCTGAAGGATATAAAGATAGGGGAAATTATAACAATAAAAACGGATCAAGGTATCTTCAATTTAAAAACTTCAAAAAATCCAAATAATGCAAGCAGACCATATATTGGTATAAGAAGCACTAACAACCTAGAAGTGAAGGAGCCCATAAAATCGGTATGGGGAGATAAACTCCCCAGTTTACTCCTCTACCTCCAGGATCTGTTCTTCTGGATTTCAATCCTAAACTTTGCGGTGGGGACCGTTAATCTCCTACCCGCAAAGCCACTCGACGGGGGCCTAATGTTCGAGGAACTTTTAAAATCCAAACTACCAAATAATATGGC
>LGEU01000127.1 GCA_001507955.1 Methanobacteriaceae archaeon 41_258
GGGATGTTGATATCGAATAGATGAATTTTCCTGTGCTTTCCTATAATTTCACCTTCTGGGTTTATGACAAATGACGTGTTATATATGCCCTTTTTTGTTTTTTCAGGTATTGAACCTGCTATAATATGAACTTGGGATTCCATTGCAACTTCCCTTAGTTTAGTTATTGTGGGGCCGTTTTGCATCTCGGCATATTCTCGGAATTTACTATTATCATAAGGGCAGTTAAACATCTCAGGAAGTACTATGGTCTCGGATCCTTCCCTAGCGAGTTCTCTGATCATCTTCTCCGCCCTTTTGAGGTTTTCCTCCTTTTTATCCACGACCTTCATTTGACACAATCCCAGGTTCATTTTAAACCCCCACACATGTGGACATCCCCCTTTTTCCGCAGATAAAAAAATAATAATATTATAATGATTATAATCATAATTAATCTCTGGGATATAAATTGTACCCCCCCCGGGGTTTTTTGAGGTAGTGATTATGGATCCTTATAATGAAATGGATAGGATAAGAGAATCTCTGCGACGTGAAGGTTATATAGCTGATGATAATATCCTAGTTGTCATCTTCCTAGCTTTTAATTTGAAGAAACCCATCCTAGTGGAGGGGCCCCCAGGCACTGGTAAAACCGAACTTGCAAAAAAGGTTGCCAGTGCATTTAACCTGGATTTTTTCAGGATACAATGTTATGAGGGCATAACCTTTGAGCAGATCGTTGGTGAATGGAATTACCAGAAACAACTGTTAACACTTGAGAAGGCTAGGATAACTGGTGTTGATGAGGATGTTTTCAAGGAGGAGTTCTTCATAAAGAGACCCTTACTTTCGGCTTTCATAAATGATAGACCATCCCTTATACTTATAGATGAGATAGACAAGGCCGATGAGGAAGTTGAAAGTTTCCTCCTCCAGGCTTTAGGCGAGAAACAGATTACAGTTAACGATCTTGGAACATTCGAATTAGAAAATGACTTAATGGTATTTTTAACATCTAATTCCCAGAGGAACCTCCTTGATGAGACCAGGGACCGCTGTTTATACCTTTATATTGATTATCCGAGCCCTGAAAAGGAAATGGAGATAGTGAAAACCCAGGTGCCATCCGCGCCCTCCAAGTTGATAGAAGAGGTTGTTAAGGTCATCCAGGAGATAAGAAGATTAGATATTATGAAGAAGCCTTCCATCAGAGCCACCGTGGATTGGGTTAAAACCCTCATAACCCTTGGAAGGGACAGATTAGACAGGAAAACCCTCGAGGATACGATTGGTGTCGTGCTTAAAAACCAACACGACAAGGAAAGGATGAAAAGTTTCGATTTCCGAAGATAAAAAAGGGGGTATAGTGGGAGGGGTGTAATGTATAAAATATTAGAATTATCTGATAATCTTCGGAGAAAAGGAGTGCCCGTAAGTATAAGGAGTACAAAACTGGCATATTCAGTATATGAGATCTTTAATAAGGGAGAGCATCTTAGGAGGGCTCTTGCATCTGTTTATGTGAAGGATAAAAGACACATGGAACTTTTCCAAGAAGCTTTCGACGAGGTATTCCATGGTAAAGAAAAGAAAAGTGAAGAAACACAATTAAGGGTTAGGAGAGATTCCAGGATAAAAACTGAAAAAACCAAGGACATGCCCCTAGTTGAGGATGAGCTGGACTTCCAACCCCCAATTGAGGAACTTCTCGACCTTGACCGCGATGAAAGATCACTCCTTGAAATGGATGTTAGCAGACTAGACTTCTTTGACACTAGACTATTCGAGTTGTGCAAGAAACTCGGTCTTAAAATTGCTAATAGACGCTCTAGAAGATTTAAAGGTTCAAAGTTTGGCCGCCCAGATATAAGAAAAAGCATACGCAAAAACCTTAAATGTGGTGGCGCGCTCATAGAACTTGTCAATAAAAAGCCCCCGGTTAAAAAGAGTCAACACATTTTCTTATGTGATGTTAGCGGATCCTGTGACTGGATAAGTAACTGATTTTTTTGTATAGTCTACGCGGCACAACACACATTTTATAATTCCCGTTTTTTCGACTTTGATAATAAAATCGTTGAGACAACTAAAGCCCTCCAAGAGGACGATCTCCTAGCAGCCTTCTAGAACTTGAGAGTTTCCAGGCAACAAAATATGATGCTACATGGCACATCCAACATGTACACTGCATTTAAGGAATTCAAAGAGAAAGTTGTGTTCCCACCACGCTCCCACCTTATAATATTAAGTGATTGTCGTGACTGGGCCGGGCCACGTGAAGGTGGCGTCCCATTAAGTGCCATGGTCCTTGAGGAGATCTGTCAACGTTGCCGTAAGGTTCTAATATTGAATCCTGAAGATAAAAATAAGTGGGATGTTGTTGACAGTTGCGTCTCATATTATATAGATGCAGGTGCTAGTGTAAGGGAGGTTAGAAGTCTCAGACAACTTGCAGAGACTATCGAGAAGATATAAACTTGTCCAAGGTCATCTTATAGCCTTTTTTCAATTCCCGGGGCGGTTCTAGGCTCTTAAATTCTAGGCCTTCTGCTTCTAGTAATTCCCTGGCATCATGTGTTATTGATGGCGCGACTAAAACACCCCTCACACCATGTTTGTCGTCCTTGAAATCTTCCAAGTATCTTTTAAGTTGCCTCACAGCACTTACACCAGCCCTTCTACTCTTCAACTCCAACACCATCAATGAGCCGTTCTCATCCTTCCCTAGGATGTCTATAAAACCATTTGATGTCTGATATTCCCTTGTTATGGGCCTGAAGCCTTTTTCGATAATATCAGGGGATTCTAGTATGAGCCGTCGCATGTCTTCTTCATGGCCAGCTACTTCCAATTCATGGACGTCCTTGACAAGATAATAGGAGAGGGTGTGAACCTTTTCCATTTCTACCATGAGCTTCTCTGCCGGTTTCCTCCTTATACTCTCAACTAAGATCTTCCCATCTTCTATTTTCACTTTTGCCTTCGATCCTGGAGGTTGCCAGTTAACTGGTTCCACTTTCCGATCCTGGTGTATCAGAAATGACCCATCAGGTTTTATTATTATTAGTCTTTCCCCGGGGCCTAGTCTGCTCTTGGCACGACCATAATAGCGTACCTTGCAACATGAAAATATTATGATCATGGCCTTTTTACGGAGGCCCTCTTTTATTATCCTGCAGCTTTCTTCGCTTGTGGGGTTCTCCAAGCTTATGAATCTCATATTAGCCATCTTCAATCACTTTATATAATTATTGTTGCTTATTATACTCTAAAGTTTCCCCAATGTGGGGGGGTAAAATGTTAAAGGAGTTTATTATAGAAGCCGAGGTTGCGCCCGCATATTATGTGGACCTTTTAGAGTTTATACTCAAGTATTCTGATTTTGATGATGCTAGGATAGTATATGATAGGCTAATCTTCACCCTGGAACACCCACTTGGGGTTATAAACGGTGATTTACAAGTTGGGAAGAACATCAAAATAAACTTTACTTATCCTCCCAGTTTAGAGGACAAAGTAGAAAAATTGTATGATGATATTTTTTTCCTTATACAATTATTTGAAGAGGAGTTAAGGAAGAGCACATTATATTTCGCATGGGTTGAAGGACAG
>LGEU01000128.1 GCA_001507955.1 Methanobacteriaceae archaeon 41_258
GTAAGAGAAAAGGCCTTAAAGGCTTTTTTATACGCGCAAGGCGAGGAGATAGTGGTTGGTCATTCAATCGAAAGATTATGCAACCTAGCATCAAAATTCGACAACAAATTCTCAAAAAAATCAAAAGATGGGCCATACTCGACGGTTACTATGTACCGACAAGATATCCGAATACCATACCAGACAGCATCCCCGCAAGAATTTACACAAAAGATGCCGCGAAAGAAGCTGCAAACCTAGCAAATGAAATCGTCGAATTCGTCGAAAAAAAACTGAAAATAATAGATTAGCCTTTATAAAAAAGAGCACCAAACCATAAAAAAGGAGAAATTAAATTTTCCCGCGTCCTGCTAGGAAATATCCCACCCTTACAAGTGATATTAGAATGATGACCCTTATGATCGCGTATACTGGAGGTCCTCCGGCTGTTGATGTTCCTATAGCCTTGCAGGCCTCATAGACTTTTCCTGATCTTGTTCTGGGCCACTAGCTGCTGTTCCAACAGCCCCTACGGTTTCTCTCATTCTTAAAGTTGCACCGATTTGACTTCCGATTCATTGGGGCGCATGTTGGTGCGGATGCAACGTTCATTGTGGTTCCCATAAAGTTTTGCTTTAACCGCCCTTACAAGGTCTGGGTTTATGAAATATCCTCACTTGTTACATTGTCAGCGGCGGATACTGCCCCACCCAAAATTAATAAGATCATAAAGGCCAAGATTAGAATCAATTGTCCCCCCAAATTAAAACTAAAAATCATAATATATCTACAAAGTGTTCAAAAAAAAAAATCGAGTAATAATATTTCAAGGGGAGGATAATCGTCACCAAAAGAATCAATAAAAAAAGTTGAAAACGCCTTTATCATAATCAAACTAAGACAAGTTTAAATAGTGGGGCTAAAAAAGGACGCCCTTATTATTATAGTTTTCTTAAAAGGCGAGTAGAACCCTTTCTTATGTTCTCTAAGTTTATTATAGAGAAGTGAAAGGCGAACCCTATCAAATTTTGAAGATTGCTCTTATGAACATGAAGATCATGTCAAGTTCCCAAGCTTCAAAAGCACCTTGCAACCTTCTTCCAAATCCTCTGAAATTTCCCAAGACTCTCCAATATACAGTATTCCCACATATTATCCGCATAAAAGTCTTGTTTCGATGAGCGAAAAAATAAAAATGGAATTGGGGAAATAAGATGATCCATTTTGCACTCACATTTTTTCTGGAGAAAAATTTTCCATTATATGTGTATGCCGAAGTAGAGTAGTATGTACTTCAATGAGATATAGAAGAATACGATTCCAAATATGGTTTTTAGAATGTTTGGTTTTATCTTTTTGATTATCCTTGGCCCTATTTGCGCGCCTAAGGATGTTCCAATACCAAGTGACACTGCAAATGGTATGTTTACATAATTTCCCAAGATTTTAAGTAAGCCACCGATAACCGCTAGGGGTATCATGGCTGCTAGAGAAGTGCCCATGGTAATGTAAACTGGCCCTTCGAATAAGTAGATCAACCCGGGTACTAGGGCGTATCCCCCACCTAAACCTGCTATTCCGGTTGCAATACCTACAAGAAATCCAAATACACCCTTTTTCCATTTTTTTCCTCCGATATGGTCACCTTCTCTCATGGGAGGGGGTGAGAACACTCCTTCCTTGATCATTCTTATGGCTGGCCATAAGAAGATCAGTCCTAATATCAATTCAAAGGTTACGAGGTAGTTGTAGAGGATTAAAAGCGAAAATATTATAGATCCTAATATAACACCAATTGTGCCTCCAATCCCTAACCAAAGGGCTGTCTGTTTATGGACATTTCGAATCCGTAAGTGTCCATATGCTCCAGAGGTTGTGGTGAATATCACAGCAACAAGGGTTGTTCCAATGGCAATAGGTAGTTGATTGACATCTCCCTTATATACAATAAAAAACAGGATTGGTAGCATTAATGCGCATCCACCAGTACCAATCAGACTACCCAGTAATCCTGCAAGGATACCTACAATGAACAAAAATATTATCAATTCAATCGTCATCAGCGCTCACCCTTAAATGAATCTTTAAATTATTGTTCCCATATATCAAAATATTTAAATGTTACGATTTTAACTTTTGTTGCTTTTAAGGTCTCCCTTGCGGGCGAGGGGGATACAACAAAAAAAGGATAACCTTCATATAGTGTCAGTAAAAGATATGGGTGTGGGAAGGTTGAGAGAGCCCCCATAACATGGACCCTGAAAATTTAAATGTGAAGGCTGGGGACGGCCCCCGAATGCTTGTAGGGGAAAAGACCCCTTCCCTAAACAAGGTTGGGGGCAAGTCTTTTCGATGATGCAAGAAGCCCCTTCCGCCAGGAGGGTAGTTCACCAGCATAACTGTGCATGAGGGGGTAGGAACATCCTATCTTTCAGCCACGGAAATAATGGACTCATTTTAAAAAATCATTCACAATAATAAGAGAAATATTGCCCTCCATTGAAAAATTCGATGAATATTTATTAAAATTGGAAGGTAGCCGGCTACTAACTTTTTTCTAAAAGTCCTATCAAAGTCATCTAAACTATATGATGATTTGGTCTGATTTTTACTATAACTTGTTTCCATGGTTACTTTGTTTCAGATAAGGTAAAGTTCGTACAATTTTGCACGAGTTTTCCTTTTGAGACTTTCAGGCTCCTATATAAGCTTGCAGTATGTTTGATTGTTTTCTTCGGGTAATCATTTGGTACTATTCTTTTTTTTGATAATAGAAGGCGGGGATTTGGGAGCTTGTGATTTTGTAGAATTTTTTTCGAATTATTTTTTCTCCCATTAAATCAGCCCATCTTCATCTTTAAGTAGCTCCCAAGGGGATTTGACAAGAATATATTATTTCCAGGGCTCTTATTGTGGCTTCTTGTTTTTCTTCCATTTTATCTTCATATTTCTTTTTTCTAGGTAAAACGAAGTTCCCCTTTTTGTGAAGGGGAAAATTTATATACTTTTTGAGTGGTGTTTCTCTTTTGAGTTTCAAGCTTCTGAATTGATATTCATCAACATTGGAAGATCATACATGTGTGGAATTGGGGGGTGATGGATTTAACCTTTAGGAAATCTTTTGGGTTTATTTAATAGGTGAATTATGTATCTACAAGAAGATGAAATCTCATACTTTTTAGCCATAGGCTGAATTTGGCTGGTATGATCTCTCTGTTTTTCACTAGGGTGTTCCAAGTTTTTCTGCCAAAGGCTCTGCTAGCACTTACAGAAATCTCCATAGGGGAAGCTAGAGATGCTCTCAAGTTAGGCTTTTTATTTTAGTGGGATTTGACATGAACGATACATTGACAGGAATTAAATTAAATATGGATGTTGATGGTGACAATTGCACCGTTTCCCCCTATAGGGAGGTTAAAACTCCTTCTAGTGGAATTTTTTGATGTGTGGGAGCCGTTCCAAAAGAGTGTCTAAATGCAATCCTTATTAATATGTGTTTTATGGTGGGGCTTCGGTGTAATACTAGGGTTAACCTGGGGGAGGTTTTTCACCTTCTAAGCACGCTTAAAAATAAGAAAATAACATAGATAATTATTAA
>LGEU01000129.1 GCA_001507955.1 Methanobacteriaceae archaeon 41_258
TAATGTTGGATAGCGGGGCCTAGATTTGAACTAGGGATCTCGGGGTTATGAGCCCCGCGGGATCACCAGACTACCCCACCCCGCTAAATGGTAGGTTATGTCATAACATTATATAAATTTTTCCCCCCTCATATAATATTTTCTTCGGATTTTTGTAGATCATTTAACAACTTTTTTCACTGAAAAAAGTATTAAGTTTATCTTGGGAGCCCAGATCTGGGGGGTGTAAAATTGAAAATTTCAGCATTTCCCAGGGGGATTAGGAAATATATTTTCAAGAATTGACTTACTTTTATTGGGATATTTAAGGGTATCTATTTTTTTTTTTGAGATTACTCGGTGTGCTCCAATTTCTTGTAGTGATCCTTATAAAAAATATAATAAGTGCGTGGTTCACTTTATTTTATCTTCTAATCTTTTAAGTCTTTTATCTATGGACTCAAGTTTTTTATTGGTATAACCCCTATATTCATTGAATCTCTGTTCTAATTCACTTATATTACGTGATACTATGTCTAGTCTGCTTTGCAAGGCTTTTATATCGTCTTTGGTGGCTAATTCCCAGTCTTTTATTAGTTCGTCGCTTTTCTCTTCTAGGAAAGCGTCGATTTTGCTTGATATTATATCTGTGCTGATGGGCACTTCTCTTACCTTGTGGATTATCCTGTCGCTCACATCAGATACCTTTTCGCTTACGCTCATACGTCCACCTTCCTCCTCTGCGAATTTCTCCCCCATATTATAAAAGCGGGACTTTAGACGGGTTTTAACATTCCCATATTCTATAAGATAGTAATATAATAAGACTATTATAGCCCCTGCGAGTATGAGTATAGCTAACAGTTCCAATGCGCTCATATTAATCACCCGCTTTCTTTAAAATTTTATCCATCTCTTTTTCCTTTTTTTCAATGTCCTTTAGCATTTCCTCGAGTTTTTTGAATTCTGTCTGGGCTTCCAATCTTGCCAATCTTTCACTTATTTCACTGTGAAGGTATCCTATTCTCTGCATTATGTTTTTTGTGTCTTTTCTTATCTTCGCCAATTTCTCCTGCTGCTCCTTCGGAAGGGGTATTGTTGTCTCCATTAAACGTTTAGATTCAAGATCTTTCTCAACGAGTGATATTTTCCTGAGTTCTATCTCCTTCTCAAGCAATAGGACATTATTCTGCACTTCTCTGACCTTCCTCCATTGCATGGCGATTATAACTATAGCTGCAAATGCTATGAAAGCCAAAATTAAAATCATTAAATTCTGGGGTATTATAACACTACTTGTAGCCATACCACTCCCTCACATATTAATATTCTTTTAGTGAACATGATATATATAAGTTTATTAAAATTGGAATCATGTGATCATCATGGAGGAAAAGTACAAGAAAGCCGGACAGATACTGTCAAAGATTCGTAAGAAGGTTTTCAAGCTCGTGCGGGAAGATCTACCGGTTATAGAACTTGTAAATTTCGTTGAGGATAATATTAGGAAAGAGGGGGCTAAACCAGCATTCCCATGTAATGTTTCAATAAATGATATAACAGCACATTACACTTCCCCAGCCAATGACAAAACCCTGATAAGATATGGAGACCTTGTAAAATTAGATATGGGCGCGCATGTAGATGGTTATATAGCTGACACGGCCATAACCATCCTCGTAGGGGATCAAGAAAATGAAGTTTTTGAGAAAAACCTTAAAATGATAGAAGCATCCCAGAACGCCCTTGAAAATGCCATAAGTATTATAAAAGCTGGTGTAGAACTTGGAAAGATAGGTAAGATAATCCAAGATACAATAAACGACTTCGGTTTCAAACCAGTAACTAACCTTACTGGCCATAGTATGGACAGATGGATACTACATTCCGGATTATCAGTACCCAATGTTAACGAGAAAAATACGCATAAACTCAGAGAAGGAGATGTTCTCGCCATCGAACCCTTCGCCACCGACGGCATTGGATATGTGACCGACATGCCACCAGCATATATCTTCAGATTTTTAAGGGACAGACCACTCAGATTAGTCCATGCAAGGAAGGTCCTCAAGAAGATAAAAGAAGAATACAAGAGTTTACCATTCGCCCAAAGGTGGCTGGCAGAACATTTCGATGCCAAGAGACTTAACGCTTCTATGAGACTACTAATACAATCTAGAGCAATCTACCCATACCATGTGCTCCGAGAAAAAAGTGGTGCATGGGTATCGCAAGCAGAACATACAATAATCGTTGAAAAAGACAGCTGCCAGGTTATAACAGAATAAGCCTTGATCATGTCCCTAAAAATCACTCAATGAATGAACTTAAAATTTTTATATCATAAAAGAAAGTTTTTTTATCATCCTAAATATTTAGGATGATAAAGAAATCTTTTTTCTCTCTTTGGGGGGGTACATTGATATTGGAAGGACCATTAGGCTCCTACCTTAAAGATCTGATTGATGATCTTCTAGATGAAATTGAGAATGTAAATGATAAAAAAGCATTAGATCTAGGTTGTGGTTATGGATATTATACAGTAGAGTTGCTTCAAAGGGGATATGAAGTCGATGCTGTTGATATCTCAGATCATTCCATCAAGATGACCAGGGAGAAAGTCGGCAATCATCCACGGGTCAAACTACATAATATCAACGCATTAAATTTTGATCCTAAGAAAAAATATGATCTCATAATCTGTTTTGAAGTGCTGGAACATCTACATGAAGATTTAAAGCTTTTGAAACTGATTAACTCATGGCTAAAAGATGATGGGATTCTCCTGATCAGCGTACCTCACAATGAGAAATTATGGAATATTAGAGACGAGCTAGCCGGTCATCTTAGAAGATATTCCAAGGACGAAATCAAGGCAAAAATGAAAAGTGCGAATTTAGAACCAACAAAAATATTATGTTATGGTTTTCCATTCGTCAGACTACTTCTTGGAACCTATTTAAAAATCAAAGAAAGAACGATAAAAACTGGAATAAAAAAGAATTATAAGATGCCAAAATCAAAGAATAACTTACCATTGTGGATTAAAAAAATGAGCACGCCCATATTAAAGCGTCTTTTTAAATTCGATAACCTATTCATCAATAGCAATAAAGGTTTTGGATTAATAGTGATGGCAAGAAAAAACCCACAACATGAATAAAGGGAGCGGATAAGGGCTTGCAATACAAAAAAATCCAAGTAAAGAAAGGTGACATCACCAATATCGAAGTTGATGCGATAGTTAATCCAGCCAATTCCCATGGTTTAATGGGGGGAGGAGTGGCTCTATCAATAAAAAAGAAAGGCGGCGCTGATATAGAAAAAGAAGCGATTTCAAAAGCCCCTATACCAGTAGGGGAGGCTATAGCGACAACTGCAGGGAAATTAAAGGCGAAGTATGTTATACACGCTCCTACAATGGAAGAGCCTGCACAACCATCAAATATAAAAGCGATAAAGAAAGCGACGCTCGCAGCCCTGAAAAAAGCGTCTGAGCTTAAAATTTCATCAATAGCATTCCCTGGGATGGGCACAGGCGTCGGTGGGGTGCCAAAGACCAAAGCAGCCCA